>JADLEZ010000344.1 GCA_020845855.1 Burkholderiales bacterium | reverse complement strand
TGATCGCCGAGAGGGCTCCGGAACTGGTGATCGTCGACGAGGCGCAGCGCATCAAGAACTGGAACACGATCGCCGCGCGGGCGCTCAAGCGCATCGACAGTCCATACGCCCTGGTACTCACCGGCACCCCGCTCGAGAACAAGCTCGAGGAGCTGATCTCGATCGTGCAGTTCGTCGACCAGCACCGGCTGGGGCCCACCTGGAAGCTGCTGCACGAGCACCAGGTCAAGGATGAATTCGGCCGCGTCACCGGCTACGCGGGGCTGGAAAAGATCGGCCAGACACTCGCCCCGATCCTGATCCGCCGACGCCGGTCCGAGGTCCTGAAACAGCTACCCAGTCGCACCGATCAGAACCTGCTGGTGCCGATGACCGAGCCTCAGATGGTGCATCACCAGGAGAATGCCGACATCGTGGCGCGGATCGTCAACCGCTGGCGACGGATGAAGTTCCTGTCGGACAAGGATCAACGTCTGCTTACCTGCGCCCTGCAGAACATGCGCATGTCCTGTAACAGCACGTATCTGCTGGACCAGGAAACCGACCACGGCGTCAAGGCCGACGAATTGGCGGCGCTGCTCGACGGCGTCTTCGTGCAGCCGGACGCGAAGGCGGTGGTGTTCAGCCAGTGGACGCGCACTCACGACATCGTCATCCGCAGGCTGGAAGATCGCCGCATCGGCTACGTGAGCTTCCACGGCGGCGTGCCGTCGGAACGGCGCCCGGCGCTGGTTGAACGCTTTCGCGACGACCCGGACTGCCGTGTGTTCCTGTCCACCGACGCGGGGGCGGCGGGACTGAACCTGCAGCACGCCTCGACGTTGGTGAACATGGACTTGCCGTGGAATCCGGCGCTGCTGGAGCAGCGCATCGGACGCATTCATCGCATGGGTCAGAAGCGTCCGGTGCAGATCGTCAATTTCGTCGCCAAGGGTACGATCGAGGAGGGAATGCTCTCGGTGCTCGCCTTCAAGCGCTCGCTTTCGGCGGGCATCCTGGATGGCGGCCAGAGCGAGATCTCGCTCGGCGGCTCGCGCCTGAGCCGCTTCATGAAGGAAGTGGAGAATGTCACCCGCCGCATGGGCGAGGGCGACGCGATGGCGCCGGCGGAAGAGGCTGCCAGTGTCGCGAGCGCACCGGCGGATTCAACGATCGACGCGGCGGCAGTCGACGAACCTGCCGTTGCTGTCGAGACGGCATCGGCGGCCGCCAGCTCCGAACGGGAAACTGCCACGCCGGCGTTGCAGGACGCATCCGCCGATCCCTGGACGGTGCTGCTGCAGGCTGGCGTGCAATTGGCTTCGGTCCTGCGTGCGGCCGGCGACGCCCAAGCGTCTCATCCCTGGCTCGAGCGCGACCCGGCGAGCGGCGCGTGCAGCCTGCGGCTGCCACTGCCACCTCCAGAGACGGCGCAACGACTGGCCAATGCACTATCGGTGATTGCAGATTCGCTCCGTGGCAGTTTGGCGAGGCAGTGACGGCTTTGCAGTGAGCCGATCGAGTGCGATAGGTCACGGTGGGCGAGCCATCGCCACATCGGGCGGGAAGGCTTGGCCTTCTCGATCTCGGCCCTGGCTTCTCGGACCCGCTGCACCGCGCGCTGCGAGCGCGAGCTGTGCGCGCACCGGCGAAAGGGATCTGCTCGCATCGCCGGCCAACCGGCTTGAGCAGCTGAAGCGCGATCGGTCCTCTGCCGGATAGGATTCAGTACAGCCATTAGCTTGGAGCTTCAGGCTCCGGGGCGTCCGGGTGTTGCTACGCGTTGAAAAAGTTATCTTATTATGATAACCTTATCTCGCAATGGTGGCGCGCGACTCGTCTCTCGATGTGCTTCTCGACCTCGACGGGCAGGTGCTCGTCGTGGACCCAGAAGGCGGTTATTGGGTTCGCTTTGTGGTGACCCGGGTGGCCGCGTCAGCAGAGAAACCGCATGGGCTGGATTACTCGCTGACCCTTCACGGCCCGAATGGAGAGCGGCTGGTGGGCCTCGATAACGCGCACCCTGTGGGCACGCAAGCGCGCGGCGGACCTCAGGACCATCGCCATCGACTGCGAACGATCAAGACCTATGAGTACCGAGACGCGGCTACGTTGCTTGGTGATTTTTGGATGACAGTGGACGCTGTACTGCGCGAGAGAGGAATCATCCCATGAGCACCCTGAAGGTCGGCATTGCCACTTATCAAGAGATGAAGGCTCGCACGATGGCGGTGGCGCGCGGCAAGCTGCGTGTCGCCCGTAACGAGCCGAAGGTGTGGTTCACGTCTACGGAATCCTTTGCCAAGATTCTGTCAGCCGGCAACCGCGAGTTGTTGCAGGTAATCGCTGAGCGGGAACCTGGCTCGCTGGACGAACTCGCTCGACTTACCGGCAGGGCGAAATCGAACCTGTCGCGAACCTTGAAGACGATGGCTGGCTACGGTCTTGTACGATTGGATCGGGGCGAGCGGGGACGTATCGCGCCGAAGGTTACTTACGATCGGATAGAACTCGATCTGCAGCTTTCTTTGTCCCGGAAGGCCGGTTGAGGTAATGATCGAGCGGCACCGGTTTAGCGTGAAAGATGCGGTGCCCCGAAGTCTCTTTCATCTTCAGGGGTGGTGCCAGCCACCATGATCGTTAGTTAAATTTAGTTAGGTCCCGCCCACTTCGATGACCAGGTCGGGATCGAAGCAAGCGTTTTCGTTGACCCCGACCATCGCGTAGCCGCGCGGATTGCACACCACCCGCGTGCCGTTGACCCGGTAGTCGAAGCTGTCGTGGGTATGGCCGTGGATCCACAGCGCGACGCGATCGGCGCCGATCAGCCGCTCGGCATCGGAGACGAACGCCGCGTTCAGCAGCGAGTCCGCGAAGCGCGGATGGATGCTCCTGGGCGACGGCGCGTGATGCGTGACGACCACCGTCTGCCCATCGTGAGGCGCGGAAAGCCTCGCATCGAGCCACGCCGCGCGGCGATCGAAAAGCGCCGCGGAGTCTTCGGGGGTGAAGGTGCGGTTGTCCCTGCCGCCGAGCGTGATGCGGCTGAAATCGCGCACCATGCGCCGTGCCTCGGCCTTCGACGCGGCTCTGCGCTCCTCGCTGTCGAATAGGCGAAAATCGGTCCACAGCGTGCTGCCCAGGAAGCGCACGCCGCCGATGACGATCTCGGCGTCGTCGAGCACGCGCACTCGCGTGGCGGCGCATTGCCGGTGGAGCTCGGCCAGCGTGCCCTCGATGCTGCCGCCATAGAACTCATGGTTGCCGGGTACGTAGAGCACCGGCTTGTCGAAGCCCCGCGCCCAGGCCACGGCCTCGCGCGGGCGCGCGATGTCGCCGGCCAGGATCACCACGTCGGCGTCGGGGCGCGGATGCGGGAGCCCGCCGACGCTTAAGTGCAGGTCCGAGAGGATATGGAGTTTCACGGCGGATGTCGCGTCGGTGTCCCTGTAACGGATGGTACCTCGATGTCGACACCCGGCGGCTGGCGCCGGCGCTGATCGATAACTTCAAGGCAAGTTCCGGGAACGCGGCGCGCGAGCGTTGCATCCAATGATCAGGATCGGAACGCAGGGTCGGAGGCGGCGAGTTGGCCTTAGCCGTCTCATCCACCAAGGAGCACGTGATGCACATGGCCGATGCACTTGCACCCGCGTTGCCGCGGGCGGTTCCCGACGCGAGAATCAAGGCGTCGGAGCGCATCCGGCTGCGCCTCGCCGCGGCCGGACAGGATTTTCGCGCCAACGACAACATCGCCGAGTTCATCGAGGAGGGGGAACTCGAGGAGTTGCGCCTCGAAGTGCAGGCACGGATGAAGGAGGTGCTGCGCGCGCTGGTGATCGACACCGAGCACGACCACAACACCGCCGACACCGCCCAGCGCATGGCCAGGATGTGAAGTGGGGCGGCTGTTCCTGGGGGATTGACGCAGCCGCGGCATCCGCTACTCCGGCGCAAGCGGCGCCGGTTCCGGCAGGATCGCCTCCAGCGCGCGCTCGAGGTCGTGGCGCGACACATCCTCGCGCAATGCGATGCGCGCGGTTGCTCCGCTGACGGTGACGCCCGCGACCTGTTCGAGCGTCGCCCCGTCGACGCGCGCGAGCAGATCGCTCCCGAGCCACATGACGCCGGCGACGTAGCGAAGACGGCGGCGGCATGTGTCCGCCAGTTGCGCGGTTTCGATTTGCCGGCTGTAAACGCCCGCGACCAACTCGTAAGGTGTCGCAGCCCGGTCGTCCGGCGTTCCCGGCGCCGGCCGCCAGGCGCTGTCGTCCAGCCAGGCTTGTAAGGGCGCCGCGCCGGCGATCCAGTCCTCGAACAGGGCGCGCAGCCGGACGGGTGTGAGTCCGATGGCCGCGGCCACGGGCGGTGCATCGATGCACCATGCGCAGGCGTGCAGCGCCGGATCCCTCACGGTGCCATAGGCCCGATCCTCCACGGGCGCGTAGTACAGGAAGCCCGCGACGGGCGCGGCGAGCCCCGGTGCCCAGATCTCGATGCTTGCATTTTGGAAGCGCCTGGGCGAGGCAAACGCTTTCGCGCCTCTGCGCGAGTCGATGCATGCGGCGACGGTCGTCTCGAATGCCGACTTCGACGAATTGCCCCCTGCGTCATCGGGGTCTGCGTGCGCAGGACGGCCCGCGCGTCGCCATTGCACGCCGCGAGCAGTGCGCCGGCGAGTGCGCGAGCCGACGACAGGGCACCCTCCGGGTCGGCGAGTACGGCGAAAGCGGACACCACGCCCGAGCCATTGAGCAGGCGGAAGGCCTGTTCGCGCGTCGCGTCGTCGGGGTACAAGGGGTCGGCGGCCGACCGCCGTACCGGAAGGGGCCGCATCACGAATGGTGTCCAGGCCGGCTCGATGACGGCGAAGCGAAGGGGGGTGAACGCGTGCGTGTGGGCCGAGGGCGCGATCACTTCGAGGATCGGGCGCACCTCGCCGTCCGTCACGCGTAATGCGCCGACGCTGAGTGTCAGGACCAGGATCTGGCGCGAGCGCGATCCTGCGACCGGAGCCGGAACCTTGAAGTCGGCGATCTCGACCGCCTGGGCGGGATCCCACCACGGCTGCGACGGCGACGCCTTCCACTCGAAGGTCGCGACGGGGTTGCCCATCACCTGTCCGTTGTGAAAGGGACTGGACGACAGCGCGATCCGGAACACGGAAAGCCCGCAAGCCGGATCGATGCC
Organism: Burkholderiales bacterium; assembly: GCA_020845855.1. Taxonomy (GTDB): domain Bacteria; phylum Pseudomonadota; class Gammaproteobacteria; order Burkholderiales; family Casimicrobiaceae; genus VBCG01. The sequence continues at coordinate 10,527 of JADLEZ010000344.1, read as the reverse complement.
CAGGCGCACGCGCACGGTCGAAAAGCCCGCACCTTCGCTGACCGCGAACCATTGCGCGGGGTGCGCGAAACCCGCCTGCACCGGCCACGCGGCGGGATACACGAGGTGCTCGGGGCGATTGCTGTCGTCGGTGAAAAAGCGCAGGTCGACTCCGCCCGACGGCGGCGCTGGCACCCTGCGGCGCGACGCATCGCGGGCGAAGTGAAGATGGTTCGCCTCCGGATTCGCGGCGACCTCGTCGAAGACGGCGAGCGCGATGGCGGGATCGAGATCCGCGGCGCGACACCAGGACGCGATCCGGTCGTCGGCGAACGGCGAGTCGACGCTTCCGGTGCCGGCGATGTTCTCCGCCGACCCGAGGCGGGCGGGCGAATCGTCCTGCATGCCCACGCCGACGGCATCGACCTGCTTGCCCTTCCGATAGACAACGACCTCGCCGCTGTCACTGTCGAGGACGCTGACGTGCAGTGCCGCGGTCGCAAGCTCGTGCGTGACGAGCGCGGCGAGCTCGCGGAGCTCGCCGCTGTCGAGCGCCGCGTTGTCGCGATCGAACACGGCCACGAAGCGCGCTCCTTCGGGGCGGAGCAGGACGACGTGCTTGTCGGCGGCAGCGCTGGCCTTGCGGAGGCGCTTGTAGCCCAACTTCTCGATCGCCTTGGCGATCGTGTCCGCGGTGGCGTCCGCGGCCCCGGGTGGAATCTGTACATGCAACGACGTCGTCGTGGTTCCCATGGCGCTGCGGCCCTCGCGGTCGCTCGATCCGGACTTCGACCTCCGTATGATAGCGGCCCGCCCGCCTCGAAGCCGCTCTCGCGCCGCGCGCGTGGTATCGTTGCACGCATCCGCCGCGGCATCGCTGTCAGCCACACCGGCGCTCCAAAAGAGGACATCGACATGAAGCTCGTTGCGCTCGCGCTGGCCGTCACGCTCGCGGCACCCTCCGTACTCGCCGCCGATTCGCGGCTGGACAAGGCCCGCCAGGAAGGCGAGGTCGCGTTCTACGCCAACATCACCGCGGTCGAGCCGCTCATGAAGGCGTTCACCGCCGAAACGGGAATCAAGGCGACCTACACGCGCATCACGAGCTCCAAGTTCGTCGCCACCGCGATCACCGAGTTCCAGGCCGGCAAGCTCATGGCCGACGTGATCCAGGGTCCGCAGCCGGTGCTCGAGATTCTCAAGGAGAAGGGCGTGCTCGCGTCGTACCGCTCGCCGGCCGCGGCGGGCTATGCCGAGTGGACGCGCAAGGACGACGCGATCCAGCTCTTCGGCATCGAGCTCGTGGCGCTCATCTACAACAAGGACCTGGTCAAGCCGGCGGATGCGCCGAAGCGTTACCAGGACCTGGCCGACCCGAAGTGGAAGAACAAGATCGTGATGGCCAACCCGTCCAACCACCCGTCGACCATCGCCTGGCTGGTGGGACTCAAGGAGCACGTGTTCAAGTCGGAAGCCGACTGGATGGCGTTCCTCAAGGGGCTTGCGGCCAACCAGCCGATGTTCGTCGCCTCGTTCGGGCCCACACCGGCGCCGATCGAAAGTGGGGAGAAGGCGATCGGCATCTCGCTGCCCAAATACATCGTCACCAAGGCGCCGGCGCCGCTCGACTGGGCGCGCCTCGACAACCAACCCCTGCTCGGCAACCCGCGCGCCATCGCCATCGCCGCCAAGGCCCCGCACCCGGAGGCGGCCCGCGCGTTCATGGACTGGTGGCTCTCCCCCAAGGCAATGGGGATGCTCGCCAAGGACGTCGGCGAGTTCGTCACCACCCCCGGCGTGTTTCCGCCGGTGGCCGGCATCGACAAGGCCAAGGTGATCTCCATCCGCGAGCTGTCCGACGACGAGCTGCGCAAGTGGGGAGCCGAGTTCAAGCAGATCTTCAACGTCCGCTAGCCGCCGTGGCGGCGCCGGCGCGTCGCGCCTGAACCGCGCGATGGAGATCCGCATCGAAGGGCTCACCCGGCACTATCGTGCCGAGGGGCGGGTGGTGAAGGCGCTCGACGCCGTCGACCTCGTCGTTCCAGCCAACCGCATCTTCACCCTGCTGGGCCCGAGCGGCTGCGGCAAGACCACGCTCCTGCGCTGCATCGTCGGGCTGGAGACCCCCGACGACGGCGAGATCCGCATCGGCGGGGAGGTGGTGTGGTCGAAGGCGCGCGGCATCGCCGTGCCCACGGAAAAGCGCGGCCTCGGCATGGTGTTCCAGACCTACGCCATCTGGCCGCACCTGTCGGTGTTCGACAACGTCGCGTATCCGCTGCAGGTCCGCGGCGAGGCTCGCGCGGCGATCCGCGACAAGGTGCGCCGCGCGCTCGCGTTCGTGCAGCTCGAGGGTGTGGAGACGCGCTCGGCGACGCGCCTGTCCGGCGGCCAGCAGCAGCGCGTGGCGCTGGCGCGCGCGCTGGTTGCCGAGCCCAAAGTGATCCTGTTCGACGAGCCACTGTCCAACCTCGACGCCAAGCTGCGGGAGGAGACGCGCAAGGAGCTGCGCACGTTCCTGTCCGAGCTTGGCATCACCGCCGTGTACGTCACCCACGACCGCGTCGAGGCGCTGGCGCTGTCGGACACCATCGCCGTGATGCGCGCCGGCCGCGTGGTGGAGCAGGGGACGCCGCAAAAGATCTACTTCGACGCCGAGCACCGCTTCGTCGCCGACTTCATCGGCCGCGCCAACCTGGTGCCGGCGACCGTGCACGGGCACGACGCCGGCGTCACGCGGGTCGACTGCGCGCTGGGTCGCGTCGCCTGCGAGGCGCACGCGGCGCCGCCGGGCACCGAGCTCACGCTGTGCATTCGGCCCGAGTTCATTCACGTCGGCGCTCCGGCCGCGGGCGCGGCCAACGTGATCGACGCGCGCATCGCCTCGCTCGCCTTCGTCGGCGAGGTGTACGAGGCGGAGCTTCGCGTCGGCGACACGCCGCTGCTTGCCCGGCTCGCGCCGGATGCGCGTTACGCCGAGGGCGACGCGGTGCGCTTTACCGTCGATCCGGCGCACTGCCGCCTGGTCGTCGCCTGACGCCGCCATGGAGGCGACCCGGCCGCGTCTGACCTGGACGCTGATCCTCGTCGTCGGTCTGCTTACCCTGTGCCCGGTGGTGATGCTCGTCATCGGCAGCTTCTCCGAGGGACTCAACGGGCTCGGCACCTTCACCACGGCGAAGTACGTCGCGGTGTACACGGACCCGGCGCTGCTCGGCGTGATCGGCAACACGGTGGTGTTCGTCTTGGGCTCGTCCACGCTCGCCACCGGCCTCGCGCTGTTCTTGGCCTACCTCAACACCCGTACCGACATTCCGTTCAAGGGGCTGTTCCGGGTCGTCTCGATCGTGCCGATGATGATCCCGCATCTGCTGTTCGCGGTGAGCTGGGCGCTGCTGCTCAATCCTTCGAACGGAATGCTGAACGCCGCGCTGAAAGACGCGTTGTTCCTGGACTCGACCCCGTTCGACGTCTACACGCTCTCCGGCATGATCCTGGTCGAGGGCCTGCTCGACATGCCGATCGCGTACTTGATCATCGCCCCGGCGATGGGCTCGTTCGACGTGGCGCTCGAGGAGTCGTCGCGGGTGTTCGGCGCGGGGACCTGGCGCACGCTGCTGCGGATCACGCTGCCGGTGCTGCGCCCGGCGATCCTCGCCTCGTTCATTCTGGGTGTGGTGCGCAGCTTGGCCTCGTTCGCCGTGCCGCTGGTCATCGGCATGCCGGGGCGGGTGGACGTGCTCGCCACGTACCTGTACCAGATGATCGCCACCGGCTTCGCCACCGACTACGGCAAGGCCGCGGCGCTGGGCATGAGCGTGCTGGCGGCGTCGATCACCCTGATCGTCGTGTACCGCGCGCTCACCGCCGAGAGCGAGAAATTCGTCACCATCTCCGGCCGCGGCTACCGCCCGTCGGTGATCGCGCTCGGGCGCTGGCGGCTGCCGCTGTTCGCGCTGGTCGCGCTGATTTCGCTGGTGATGATCGTGCTGCCGGTGGCGGTGCTGCTCTACACGTCGTTCGTCCCATACGCCATGGTGCCGAGCGCGCGCGCCTTCTCCGCCATGAGCCTCAAGCACTGGGGCGAGGTGCTCGCGGACCCGCTGTCGATCACGTCGCTCACCAACAGCGTGATCCTGGGCGTGGGCGGCGCCACCATCGGTGTCGCCCTGTCGGTGTTCGTCGCCTACGTCATCGTGCGCGTGCGCACGCGCGCGGCCGGCCTGCTCGAGTCGCTGTCGTACCTGTCGTTTTCGTTCCCGGGCATCGTCATCGGTGTGGGCTTCATGTGGTTCTTCGTGCAAACGCCGCTGTACGCCACGCTGTGGGCGCTTTTGATCGGCTACATCGCCACCTACCTGCCGTACGGGATCCGTCCGATGGCGAGTGCCTTCGTGCAGGTGCACCGACACTTGGAGGAGTCGTCGCTCGTATGCGGCGCGAGCCCGTTCACCACCCTGCGCCGGATTATCGTGCCGCTGCTGGTGCCGGGGATCGTCTCGGCGTGGATCCTGCTCGCGTCGATGTTCCTGCGCGAGCTCACCGTGTCGGTGGTGCTGTCGCGGCCCGGCACCGAGGTGCTCGCGGTGCAGATACTGCGCTACGCCGACGACGGCTTGTGGGGCAAGTTGGCCGCGCTCGGCATCGTCATGATCGTCATCTCGACCGGCCTCGTGCTGCTCGCCACCGCGCTCGGGGCGCGCTTTCGGCATGCGCGCACGGCAGCGTGACCGTGGGCGGGCGGCGCCGGGATGCGCCGTCCTTGTTTCGGACTGTCGCAGGACAAGAAACGACCGATCGGGGGCGGCCGGCTCGCGTCGGCCGCCCCGAGGTCGCCTACCGAGCTGCGTGCATCAGATTCCCGCGGCCTTCATGCGGCCGTAGATGTCCGACAGGTACCAACCCACGGTTTCGCGTGGGAGCGCCTGCGCGCGATCGGCATCCTTGCCCGGCCGCATGCTGTCGCGCGCTTGCGACTTGGTCTGCAGGATCTCGCCGCTGCGCGCATCGACGTAAAGCCTTACCCGTTCGCCGGCGCCCGTGCGCGCGTCGACCTCGAACACGTCCTTTTCGCGCTCGATCCCGTCGATATCCCGGTATCCTTGGGCCGTCACTTTCTCGAATACCTGGGCGATGGACAGGCGCGCGTTCACCTCGATGCGGGCATCTTCCTTCGCACCCTGCGCAAAGGCCGCGACCCCGCCAAGCGCACCGACCGCAAGGCCGACCGCGAGGGCGATGGCGCCGAGAACACGAGTGTTATGCATGGTGAGATTCTCCATTGGGTTGCGGCACGAATCGTGACCGTGATGCGATTGTGGGGGCGGTGGCATGTACTCGACCTGAACGGCGCGTTCATGCTGCGTTCAGGATGCGGCAGGTACAACTTCGGATGCGCGATTACGCGAGGAGCAGAACGTGAAGAGTCCAGGCGCCTTCCGCAGGCCGGCGGCTGCGGTAATGTTGACGATCGCGGCGATCCTGCCCGCGCATGCGAGCGATTCGCACGACCACGACCGGGCCCGGCAGGCGCTCCAAGCCGGGGAGATCATGCCGCTCAAGGCGATCCTCGAGCGGGTCGAGCGCGATACGCCGGGGCAGGTGATCGACGTCGAGCTCGAGCGTGGGGCCGGCCGCTGGATCTACGAGATCAAGGTGCTGGCGGCCGGCGGCTCGATCGTGGAGTTGGAGATCGACGCCCGTGACGGCAGCATCCTGAAGCGCAAGGGCGGGCACAGGGCACGTGGAAGGGAGAGATGACCGCATGCGCGTTCTGGTGATCGAGGACCAACCGACGCTGGCCGGCCAGTTGGCGCAGGCGCTGCGCGAGGCCGCCTACGCTGTCGATGTCGTTCACAACGGGGTCGACGCGCTGCATGCGGGCGAGACGGGCGATTACGATGCGGTCCTCCTGGACTTGGGCTTGCCGCAGATGGACGGCATCACCGTCCTGAAGAAGTGGCGCGCCGGCGGCCGCAAGATGCCCGTGCTGATCCTGACCGCGCGCGACAACTGGCACGAAAAGGTGACCGGCATCGACGCCGGCGCCGACGACTATCTCGCGAAGCCGTTCCACATGGAGGAGCTGCTGGCGCGCGTGCGGGCGCTGATCCGGCGAGCCGGGGGTCACGCCCGCGCCGACCTCGCCTGCGGCCCGGTGGTGCTCGACACCCGCAGCGGCCGCGTCACCGTCGACGGCCACGCGATCGCACTCACGAGCCATGAGTACCGCGTACTCGACTACCTCATGCACCACCGAAACGAAGTCGTTTCGCGCACCGGGCTGGTCGAGCACATCTACGCGCAGGACTTCGATCGCGATTCGAATACGGTCGAGGTTTTCATCGCGCGCCTGCGCAAGAAGCTTCCTCCGGGACTGATCCAGACGGTGCGCGGGCTGGGTTACCGGCTCGTCTGCGAGGGATGAGCCTGCCTGCCCGGCTGCGGGAGTCGTTGCGCGTCCGCCTGCTGGCCGGTACCCTGATCTGGATCTTGGCATCGATCGCGGTCGCCGGCTGGGGTCTCGATGCGCTTATTCGCGATCACGTCGAACGCCAGTTCCTCGCGGAGCTGCGCACCCATCTGGACCAGTTGACGGCCAATCTCGTGGTCGGCAAGGACGGCGCGCCGGAGCTCTCGACGCCGCTCACCGACCCGCGCTTTTCGCGGCCCTACTCGGGCCTGTACTGGCAGGTCGACCGCGTTGCCGGCAGCACGGCATCGGCGGCGCCGGGGCTGCTGCGCTCGCGCTCGCTTTGGGACTACATCCTCGATGTCCCGCACGGTACCGTGCCGGACGGCGAGCTTCACCAGCATCGTGTGCCCGGGCCGCAAGGCACGAGGCTCACCGCGATCGAACGCAGCATCTACCCCGCGCAGCAGCCGGACCAGGCCATCCGCCTGATCGTGGCGGCCGACGAGGCCGGGATGATAGTGCCCATGCAGCGCTTCCGCGGCATGCTGTGGGTCGCGCTGGGGCTGCTCGCCACCGGGCTGGTCGCCGCCGCCGTCATGCAGGTCGTGATCGGACTCGCGCCGCTTGCGCGCGTGCGGCGCGAGTTGACCGCCGTGCGCGAGGGCAAGGCGCAGTTGATGGCGGGACCGTTTCCGGCCGAGGTCAAGCCGCTGGTCGACGAGTTCAACGTCGTGCTCGGACAGAACGCCGAAGTCGTCGAGCGCGCCCGGACGCTGGCGGGGAACCTCGCGCACGCGCTGAAGACGCCCTTGAGCGTGCTCGCCAACGCGGCGCGCGCCGAGGGCGACGGAGAGTTCGCGCAGCTCGTCGGCGACCAGATCGAGATCGCGCGCCGGCAGGTCGACTACCACCTGCGACGGGCGCGCAGCGCCGCGGCTACCCGCGTGCCGGGCGCACGGACCGCGGTCATCCCCATCGTCGAAGGGCTGGTTCGTGCCATGCAACGCATACATGCCGATCGCCACCTCGAGCTTGCCGTGGTCCCGATGGCAGAGGGGCTCGCGTTCCGTGGCGAAGAGCAGGATCTGCAGGAGATGCTCGGCAACTTGCTCGATAACGCCTGCAAGTGGGCGCGTCACCGCATCGAGCTTTCGGCGAAGCACGAGTACGGACGGCTGACTATCACCATCGACGACGACGGCAAGGGAATCGCCCGCGAGCGACGCCAGGAAATCGTGCAGCGCGGCGCGCGGGCGGACGAGCAAGTGGAAGGCTCCGGCCTGGGCCTTGCCATCGTCGATGAGCTCGCGCGCCTCTACGAAGGCGAGATTCGCCTCGAGGATTCGGCGCGAGGAGGGGTGCGAGCGGTACTGATTCTGCCAGCCGCGAGCTGATGCAGCGCACGGGGACACATCCGACGAGACGAGGGCGCGCTTCGCGCCGGTAGAATGGCGGCTGTCGACCCGAACGTGCGGGTACCCGAATGGCGATTCGACGAGGTGAACACCCGGCCGCGCCCGGTATGAAGCGCGAAAACTTCTCGTCGGGTGCGCCGTGGGAGCCGATCGTCGGCTACTCGCGGGCGGTGCGCGTGGGAGAGTGCGTCTACGTGTCCGGCACCACCGCCACCGACGGCCAAGGAGGCGTCGTCGGCATCGGCGACGCCTACGCGCAGACGCGGCAGGTCGTCGCCAACCTCGCGTCCGCGCTGGAGCGGGCCGGCGCACGGCTCGAGGATGTGGTGCGCACGCGCATCTTCGTTACCGACATCGCACAATGGGAGGCGGTCGGGCGCGCGCACGGCGAAGCCTTCGCGCACATCCGCCCCGCGTGCACCATGGTCGAGGTGGCGAAGCTCATCGCGCCCGAGATCCTGGTCGAGATCGAAGCCGACGCGGTCATCGGTGCGGGCGATGCCGGACCCGGATGAGCGCTGGATGGACGAGGCGCTGGCGCTCGCCCGCACCGCGGCCGCGCGCGGCGAGGTGCCCGTGGGCGCGCTGGTCGTGCGCGCCGGCGTGGCGGTCGGCCGCGGCGGCAACACGCCGATCGCCGATAGCGATCCCACGGCGCACGCCGAGATCGCCGCGCTGCGCGACGCGGCGCGCGCGCTCGGCAACTACCGGCTCGTCGATTGCGTGCTGTACACGACCCTCGAGCCGTGCGCGATGTGCGCCGGCGCCATCTTCCATGCGCGCATCGCCCGCGTCGTGTTCGGCGCGCACGACCCCAAGTCGGGCGTGTGCGGGTCGGTGATCGACTTGTTCGGCGAGCCGCGCCTCAACCACCACGCGCGCGTGCGGGGTGGCGTGCGCGCGGCCGAGTGCGCGCGCCTGTTGTCGGAGTTCTTCGCGGCGCGGCGTGCGCAGCCGCCCTCGCCATGATCCGGCCGCACGGCGTCGGCCTGTATGCGCCTTCGGGCTTCGCGCTCGATCCCGCGGCCGTCGACCGCGCCGCGGCGCGCCTTGGCGCGATGTGGGAGCGAGTCATCGTCGACCCCACGTGCCGCACCCGCGCGCAGCGCTTCGCGGGGAGCGACGACGAGCGGCTGGCCGCGGTGATGCGGATGGCAAGCGACCCGGAGGTCGACCTCGCGATCACGCTGCGCGGCGGCTACGGGTGGACCCGACTGCTGCCGCGGCTCGACTTCGCGATGATCGCGCAAGCCCGCAAGCAATGGCTAGGCTACAGCGATTTCACGGCGTTCCAGTTGGCCGCGCTCGCGAAATCGGGCCTCGTCACGTTCGCCGGTCCGGTGGTGAGCGACTTCGGCGCCGCGTCGCCGTCGGCCTTCACCTTCGATCATTGCTTCGGCTTGCTCGGCCAGCCGCACTACGAAGTGCAGTGCGTGCTCGAAGGCCCGGACGTCCTGTGCGCGGGAACGCTATGGGGCGGCAATCTCGCGATGGTGGCGCACCTGTGCGGCACGCCGTACTTCCCGAGCGTGGACGGCGGCATCCTGTTTCTCGAGGACGTGGGCGAGACGCCGTATCGTATCGAGCGCATGCTCTACCAGTTGCGGCACGCCGGCGTCCTGGCGCGCCAGCAGGCGATCCTGCTCGGGCAGTTCACGGAGTACGCGCTGTCCGACAACGACGGCGGGTACGACATCGGCGTCGTGGTCGCGCACCTGCGCGGCGTGTGTGCCGCGCCTGTCTTCACCGGGCTGCCGTTCGGCCACGTGCCCGACAAGCTCACGCTGCCCGTGGGCGGCCGGTGCGAGCTCCTGGTGCGCGGTGGCGCGGCGACGCTCGCATTGTCGGGCCATGAGCATCGAGTCGGCTGAAGGCTTCACCCTTCGCATCGTCGACTGGGCGGGCGAGGAGGAGAAGCTGCGCGCGGTGCGGCTCGCGGTGTTCGTCGTCGAGCAGAACATTCCCGAAGAGCAGGAATGGGACGAGTTCGACGCGCGGAGCGTGCACGCGCTCGCGGAGGAGTGCGCGGGCATTCCGATCGGCTGCGCGCGGCTGCTGCCCGACGGCCACATCGGGCGGGTGGCCGTATTGTCGGACTATCGCGGGCAGGGCGTGGGCGCGGCGCTGCTGGCGCGGCTCATCGACGTCGCCCGCGAACGCGGCGATCGCCGCGTGCTGCTCAACGCGCAGACGCAGGCGATGCCGTTCTATGCCCGCTTCGGGTTTGCACCAACCGGCAGCGAGTTCGTCGAGGCGGGGATACCGCACCGGACGATGGAGCGCTTCATCTAGGGTCAGATTCGATTCTCGTTTTGCGGGCAAGGCAGCAGAGCCTTGCGGTGCTTCGAGACGCAGCGGAGAATCGACTCTGACCCTACTTGGGGCTGCGCGACAGGAGAAACGCGATGAGGGGGAAGGTGGAAGGCCGGGACGTCGACATGACGCAGGCGATCGCCGCGCAGCGTGTCGGCGGCTGCACGGCGCGTCCAATAGTTCGTACGATCGGTCGACCGGGTCAGCCCTGCGGCGGCGAGCGGACCTCCGCGAAGAGCGTTGCGAGCTCCGCGCCGAGCAGCAGGTCGTCGTGGACTCCGAACACCTGGCGGCGCAACCGGCCCTGCGCGTCGATCAGCACCAAGGTCGGCGTGCCCTGCATCTCGTAGGCCTGCATGGTGAGCGGGATCGGCCCGTCGGCTGCCGGCTCGTCGACGCCGACCG
>JADLEZ010000343.1 GCA_020845855.1 Burkholderiales bacterium | reverse complement strand
AGCCACGCACTACTTCTGCAAGCGCTGCGGCATCTATCCGTTCCATCGCAAGCGGGTCACGCCGGACAATCTTGGCATCAACGTGTTCTGCCTGCACGATTTCGACCCCTCCGGAATCCAGGTTCGCGCGACGGTCGGAGCGGGAATGCCGTGACGGTCCGATCGCTCGCCGCTGACAACACGGCCGAAAGGACGGGTGAGTACGCTTCGCAGTACACGGACTTGCTGCGAAGGCTTGGCCTTTCCGATCGCTGAAGGCTGGCGCGCGACCCGATCACCGGCGCGTCACGGCTCGTGCACGTCGGTCGGCGCCGTATCGGACGCTCCGGCTTGCCGCCTGCCCACAGCCGCGTGCTTGCAATCGCGGCGCCGAGCCGCATATAGAATCGAGCCGGACGAGACGTTGCCCCGGCACGCGCCGGAGCAGGGCTAGAATCGTTGCCTGCACTTGTCGAACAACAAATCCCATGCCGACTCGCGAACCCGCCGCCAGCCTCCTCGAGGAGGCCTTCGAGATGCTGCGCGAAGCCGACCGCATGCACCGGCAGTTCTTCACGGTCGCGCTCGGCCGCGGCGCGCCCTCCTGGGAGCCGCCGATCGACATCGTCGAGGACGAGCGCGCGCTGGTAGTGCGCGTCGCGCTGCCCGGCGTCGGCGCGGATAGCGTGGAAGTCAGCACGGACGGCACGCATCTGCACGTCGTCGGCGTGCGGCATCTCGTGCCGGCCACGGCCATCCACCGCCTCGAGATTCCCTACGGCCGCTTCGAGCGCGCCATCGGGCTGCCGCGAGGCAACTACCAGATCGTGGACCGCGACTTCGTCGACGGCTGCCTGGTGCTGACGCTGCAACGGTTGCCATGAGCGACGACACTGCCACCCTCGACGCGAAGGCGGCGGCGCTTCCGCTACCGGCGGATGCGCTCGTCCTGGTGCCGGCGCGCAACATGGTGCTGTTCCCGGGACTCATCGCACCCCTCACCCTCGGGCGCGAAGAGTCGATTCTCGCCGCGCAGGAGTCGATCAAGCGCCAGAAGCCGATCGGCCTCATCCTGCAGCGCAAGACCGACACCGAGAACCCGGGGCCGGACGACCTGTATACGGTAGGCACGACCGCGAACATCCTGCGCTACATCACGACCCCCGACGGCGCGCACAACCTGGTCGTGCAAGGCGAACAGCGCTTCCGCGTGGCCGAGTTCATCGACGGATACCCGTTCAAGGCGGCGCGGGTCGAGTTCCTGCCCGATGCGGCGCCGGCGAATCGCGACATCGAAGCGCGCATGCTGCAGGTGAAGGCGCGTGTCACGGAGCTGCTCGAGTTGATGCCGCGGGTGCCGCCCGAAATCGCCGCTTCGGTCGAGCAGGTGGCCGCCCCCGGGGCGCTCGCCGACTTCGTGGCCGGCCTCCTCGACATCAAGGCGAGCGAGAAGCAGGACATCCTCGAAACCTTCGACGTGCAGACGCGTCTGGATCGCGTGCTTGCCTTCCTCGTGAGCCGCATCGAGGTGCAGCGGCTGTCGCGCGAGATCGGCGAGCAGACCCAGGGGCGCCTCGAAGGGCGCCAGCGCGAGGCGCTGCTGCGCGAGCAGCTGAAGACGATCCAGAAGGAGCTCGGCGAAGGCGAGGGCAGCAGCGCCGAGTTGGCCGAGCTCGGCGAGCGGATCGCGCGCGCGAAGATGCCGGAGGACACCGAGAAGCACGCTCGCAAGGAGCTCGCGCGCTTGCAGCAGATGTCCGAGCAATCGCCCGAATATTCGATGCTGCGCACGTACCTCGACTGGCTGGTCGAGCTGCCGTGGCAACTGCCCGAGGCGGAGCCGATCTCGATCGAGGACGCGCGGCGCGTCCTCGACGCCGACCACTACGGCCTTGCCAAGGTGAAGCGGCGCATCCTCGAGTACCTCGCCGTGCGCAAGTTGAACCCGCAGGGCAAGAGCCCGATCCTGTGCTTCGTCGGCCCGCCCGGTGTCGGCAAAACGTCGCTCGGGCAGAGCATCGCGCGCGCGCTCGGCCGCAAGTTCCAGCGCCTGAGCCTGGGCGGCGTGCACGACGAGGCCGAGATCCGCGGCCATCGCCGCACCTACATCGGCGCCATGCCGGGCAACATCATCCAGGCCGTGCGCAAGGCGGGCACCCGCAACTGCGTCATGATGCTCGACGAGATCGACAAGCTCGGCGCTTCGCTGCAGGGCGACCCCTCGTCCGCGCTCCTCGAAGTGCTCGACCCCGAACAGAACTCCACCTTCCGCGACAACTACCTCGGCGTGGCATACGACCTGTCGCGCGTCGTGTTCATCGCGACCGCGAACGTGCTCGACCGCATCCCGGGGCCGCTGCGCGACCGCATGGAGGTGGTGAACCTGCCCGGCTACACCGAGGCGGAGAAGCTCGAGATCGCGCGCCGCTACCTCGTCGCGCGCCAGCTCGAGGCGTCGGGCTTGACCACGGAGAAGATCGAGGTCACCGATGCCGCGCTGCGCGCCGTCATCGGCGATTACACGCGCGAGGCGGGCGTGCGCAACCTGGAGCGCGAGATCGGCAACCTGTTCCGGCACGCCGCGATGCAGGTGGCCGAGGGCAGCGCGGGCAAGGTGACCATCGACGTCGACCAAGTGCACGAGACACTCGGGCCGCCGCGGTTCGACAACGAGGTGGCGATGCGCACCAGCGTTCCCGGTGTGGCCACCGGACTCGCGTGGACGCCCGTCGGCGGCGACATCCTGTTCATCGAGACGTCACGCATACCCGGCAGCGGCAAGCTGATCCTCACCGGCCAACTGGGCGACGTGATGAAGGAAAGCGCGCAGGCCGCGCTCACGCTGGTCAAGGCGCGGACGAAGGGCCTGGGCGCGGACCCTGCGGTGTTCGAGCACAGCGACATCCACATGCATATCCCGGCCGGCGCTATCCCCAAGGACGGGCCGAGCGCCGGGGTGGCGATGTTCACGTCGCTCGCTTCGCTGGCGCTCGACCGGCCGGTACGCAACGACCTCGCGATGACTGGCGAGATCAGCCTGCGTGGCCTGGTGTTGCCGGTCGGCGGCATCAAGGAGAAGGTGCTCGCGGCGCTGCGCGCGGGCATCACCACCGTGCTGTTGCCGGCGCGCAATCGGCGCGACCTCGAGGACATCCCTGCGGACGCGCGCGAGCGGCTCACCTTCGAGTGGCTGGAGACCGTCGACGACGCCCTGCGCAACGCGATCGGGTTCGAAGCGCCGGCCGGAGCGGCAAGCCCCCGGTAAGTTATCTGTAAGTCGGGTGGCCGGTGTCGTCACCAATGCCGGAGCGGCGCTTCGTCCGCCAAGTTTCTTCGTCTTTTCAATGTGTTGCCTCGCTCGCTCGGAGCCGAGGACGACGCGCGCATCCGTCAGCGATCGGCCAGCGCCCCGCCTGCACACTGCCGCCATGTCGAAAACGCCCAAGCTCGGGCGTCGTGAAGACAGGGAACTTGGATGAAGAGGCAAGCCATGCATGCGAAGCTCATCACCGCCATCAAGGATTTCGGGCGCCTGGCGCAAAGAGTCGGGCCTTACGTGGTGCTCGAAGTCGTGCTCCCAGGCGGGACGTTGTTCGCGCTGTTGCTCTACCTGTACCGCAGCGGCCAACTCCGCAGCCTTGCGGACGTACGCGGCGCGGCCGGGACGGTGCTCGGCGCGGCCAACCAGGCCTTCGACCAGCTCGCGTTCACCCTCCAGCCGCTGGGCGCGGTGCCGATCGCGCGCGACGGGCTGGAGCCGCTCGGCTTCCTTCCGGCGGGGCGATGAAAAAGAAAGCGGCCGCGCGCGGCGGCCGCTTCCGTCGTTCGTACGGGGGACCAGGGGAGTAGTCCTGCCTTCCGTCGAAGCATGGAGCCGTGGCCGAGAGGGCCTAAGGCATCGTGGATCGTCTTTGGGCGGTACGTGCGACGCGCCTATCTTCGCGGAAACCGGGGCGGCCGGCGGTCGGACAAACTCTCATTCGTGTGTCGGCGGACGCCTACGGAGAAGGGTCAGAGTCGACTTTCTGCTCCGATGCGCAGGCGCGGTACGTCCTGCAAGACCAAAGTCGAATCCGACCCACAAAAAAGCGGCCGCACAAAGGCGGCCGCTGGGGTCAAGAACACGAGGCTCGGGAGTAGCCTTTCCGGTTCCGGGGAAAGTGGCCTCTGCCCTCGGGCTTCGAGGCTTCCGTCATCTGCAGTTGCCCGCTACAGTGATCGGTTGGACCGGGTCGGAAAGTGTTCAGGACGGGCCAATGGTGCGCGCGACACGCGCGTGGCAATACCGTCCGAACCCGCATTGTGGTGTCGGAGGATTCTTACAGTGCCCGCGCACATCCCGCGGCATCGTGGTCGTGGGTGTGAGTTCCGGAAATTCTGCCCGCTCAAGGGACATGCAACATGTCCGAGGCGGCGCCCGGCCCACTCGGTGGTCGACCGCCTACTGGCTGCGACGCTGCTCAAGATCGCGGGAGCGGGCTTCCGCACAACATCAACACGCTCGTGGGCGTGATCAACCCGACGCGGGACGATACGAGCACGCTGTCGCCCGCGGCGTTTCCGCACATGCGCGCGGCGTTCCCACCGCCACCGCCCTGATCGCCGCCCGGGCCCGGCATGCGTTGTCCCCACCTTGCGGGGCTCGGATCGAGGCTCGGCCTCGCCCTCTTGTGCGCGTTACCGGGGTGCCGCGATCGGCGACGGCGTGCACCTTGCCGACCCGAGAACGGGCTCGTCGTGCTCGGGACGGTCGGCCTGTACGTCGAGCGGGCGCGGTTGACCGGCAACTACAACGACTACCGTTATGCGAGCGAGTTGCT
>JADLEZ010000342.1 GCA_020845855.1 Burkholderiales bacterium | reverse complement strand
GTTCCAGAGCTCGAGCGGAAAGGGCTTGCCTTCGCGATCGACCGTCTTCGCGGCGAGCGGCACGCCGGCGCAGTTGACGGCGACGTGCACGGCGCCGAACGCCTCCCTGGCGCGCGCCACTCCGACCTGCACGGCCGCTTCGTCGGCGACGTCGACCGTCACGGCAATGGCGTTGGCGTCCCCGAGCTCGGCCGCGGCGGCCTGCGCGCGCTCGGCCGAGAGGTCGAAGATCGCCACGCGCCCGCCGCGCGAAACGAACTCGCGGCACACGCCGAGCCCGATGCCCGATGCGCCGCCGGTGACGATGGCGGTCTTGCCCTTGATTTTCATCGCGTTCCCCTCGTGGATCAGTTGAATGCGTTCACGCCGGTCAACGCCCGGCCGATGATGAGCTTCTGGATCTCGGTGGTGCCGTCGGGGATCGGGATGATCCGTGCTTCGCGGAACAGCCGCGACACGCGATACTCCTCGGTCACGCCGAAGCCGCCGTGGATCTGCAGCGCCGCGGAGGTCGCCCGCACCGCCATCTCCGGCCCGAAGTACTTGGCCATCGCCGCTTCCATGTCGCAGCGCTGGTCGCGGTCGATCATCGATGCGGCGCGCAGGCCAAGGAGTCGAGCGGCATGGATGCCGGTGGCCATTTCCGCGAGGTAGTTCTGGATCGTCTGGTGGCCGGCGATCGGCTTGCCGTGCTGCCGGCGCGCTTTCGCGTACTCGACCGCCTGCTCGAGCGCGTCCTGCGCCACACCCACCGCGCACATGCACAAGAGCGTGCGCGGACGCTCGAAGAGCTTCACCGTCTGCTTGAGCGCCTTGCCGCGCTCGCCCAGCAGGTTCGCCTTGGGCACGCGCGCGCCGTCGATGAACACCTCCGACGTGTACGTCGAGTGCAGCGCCATCTTGGCGATCGGCCGCGTCGCGAAGCCGTGCGCTTCGCGCTCCACGATCACGTACGAGAGCTCGCGCTCGCCGGTGCGCGCCACCGCGATGACGAAGTCCGCGATGTCGCCGTTGCTGATCCACAGCTTCTGCCCGCTGACGACGAAGGTGTGGCCGTCCTCCACCGCGCGCGTCCTCGCTTCCGCGACGTTCGAGCCGACCTCCGGCTCCGAGATGCCCATGCACGGGATCACGTCGCCGCGCAGAATGCCGGGCAGCAGGCGCGCCTTCTGCTCCGGTGTCCCGAGCGCGCTCACGAGCCCCGCCCCCGCGGCCTGGATCGAAACGGTGAAGGCGAAGCCCAGCCAGTTGCGCGCGATCTCTTCGACCAGGAGCGCGAGCGTCACCATGCCGATGCCGCTGCCGCCGTCGCCGTCGGCGACGAGCGCGCCCAGCACGCCGAAGGGTTCGATCTCGCGGAACAACGCGATCGTCTCCTCGCGCGACGGCGGCCGGCCCGCCTTCTCGTATAGGTCGCCCGCGGGCCGCAGGCGCTTTTGCGCGAAGCGGCGGAAGCTGTCGAGTGCCGCCTGCTGTTCTTCCGTGAGTTCGAACATACCGGCCCCGCCTATCGTCCCAGGATCGTCACGCACGCCACCGCCTCCTCCACACCGATCAATCCGCCGCCGTTCTCCGCGACCGCGATGCGCGCGCCCGCGACCTGCCGCGCGCCGGCCTCGCCGCGCAGTTGCGTGACGAGCTCGTGCACCTGTGCAAGGCCCGTCGCGCCGACCGGATGTCCCTTCGATTCGAGACCGCCCGACGGATTGACCGGAATGCGTCCGCCGATCGTGGTGTCGCCGCGCTCGGCGAGCGGTCCGCCTTCGCCGAGCGCGCAGAACCCGAGGTTCTCGGTCTGGATGATCTCGCCCATCGCGGTCGCGTCGTGCACCTCGGCCACCGACACCTCACGAGGGCCGACGCCGGCCCTTTCGTAGGCGCGCTTCGCGGCGAGCACGGTCAAGTGCCGATCGAACTCGTCCGCGCGCCGGTCGCTGCCGGTCTGCACCACCGAGGCGAGCACGCGCACGGCGCGGCGCCGGCTCACGCCGAGCCTGCGCAGGCCGTCTTGCGTGCACAGCACCGCGGCCGCCGCGCCGTCGCTGATCGGCGAGCACATCGGCAGCGTCAGCGGATACGTGATCGGCGGCGCCGCGAGCACCTGCCCGATCGAATAAGGTTCTCGATACTGCGACAGGGGGTTGTGCACCGAATGCACGTGGTTCTTGGCGGCGACCGCGGCGATCTGGCGCTGGGTGGTGCCGAACGCCTTCATGTGCAGGCGGCAGAACGCCGCGTAGATGTCCATGAACACCGAGTACGGCTTGTCGGACACCGAGCCCGGCGGCGGCTCCACGCCGCGCCCGAGCTCGAGCAGCGCGGCCTTGTTGCGCTCGGCCGTGCTCACGTCCCAGCCGCTGTCGAAGGCGGAGAGCATCTTGGCCTTGTCCGGCGAGAACATCTTGTCGACACCCACCGCGAGCGCCACGTCGCCCTCGCCGGCTTTCAGGAACAGCGCCGCCAGGTTGAACGCGGTGGAGGCGGACGCGCAGGCATTCTCGACGTTGACGACGGGAATGCCGCCGATGCCCATCGCGCGCAGCGCGATCTCGCCGCGGATGTAGTTCTGGCCTTCGAAGTGGCCCTGCGTCGCGTTGGAAAAGTACGCGGCCTGCAGTGCCGTGGGCGGGCAGCCCGCGTCGGCCAGCGCGCAGTCCACCGCCGCGCGCGTCAGGTCCTTGAGCGAGCGGTCGAGGTGCCGGCCGAAAGGCGTCATCCCGACGCCGGCGACATAGACCGTGTTCATGCGACTCACCGGCCTTCGAAGCGCGGCGCGCGCTTCTCGCGGAAGGCGGCCAGCCCTTCGTGCAGGTCGTGCGAGCGCAGGTGCGTGCGCAGCGTGAGCAGCTCGCCGGCCAGCGCCGCGTCGCGCGGCAGGTCGAGCGCGGCGTCGGCAACGCGCTTCATCTGCCGCAACACCAGCGGGCTCTTGGCGGCGATTCTCTCGACCAGCGCGCCGACCGCCGCGTGCAGCTCGCCAGCGGGCACCACGTCGTTGACGAGGCCCCACTCGCGCATCCGCACCGCGCTGACCTGCTCGCCCGTGTACAGGAGGTACTTCGCGCGCGCGGGACCTACGCGGCGCGGCAGGATCGCGGCGCCGCCGGCCCCGGGGAACACGCCGAAGTTCGCGTGCGCATCGCCCATGCGCGCGCTGTCGACGGCGACCACGAGATCGCAGCACAGGACGAGCTCGAGGCCGCCGGCGAGCGTGAGCCCGTTCACCGCCGCGATCGTGGGCTTGGGAAAGTCGCGCAACCGGCCGAACGTGGCGGCGGCGCGGTCGAGGAAGTCGGGCTCGCCCACCGCGCCCGACGTCAGCACCTGCGCAAGATCGGCGCCCGCGCAGAACGCGCTGTCGCCGCTGCCGGTGATCACCACGGCGCGGACCGACGGGTCGGCCTCCGCCGCGTCGAGCGCGCGGGCGATGCCGTCGAGCATGGTTGCGGTCATCGCGTTCATCGCGGCCGGCCGGTCGAGCACGATCCACGCGGCGGCGCCGCGTACGTCGTAGCGTATTTCGGTACGGGCGGAGGTCATCGGTCTTTTCGCGTCGGCAGGAAGTGCCATCATGGTAGGGGCCGAACCCGCAGCACGTGGCCCCCCCGGTGGGGGGGCGCCCGCCCGCGCCCTCCGACCCGACACTTGCGTCATGACCGACGAGAACGTGAAGCCGAGCCTGCGCGCGCGCTGCCTCAACGCGGCGTTCCGGCGCTTCGTGAAGGAGCGCGCAATCGAATCGTTCGACCTCGACGGCGCGCGCCGACTCGTCGCGAGCCTCGACCGCTGGCTCGGTATGGGAGGACATGCCCGCCGCACGGAGGTCGACGCCGGCGGCGTTCCCGCCGACTGGATCACGGGTCGAGCGCCGGCAGGTCCGCGAACACTGCTGTACCTGCACGGCGGCGGCTTCATGATGCGCTCGCCGCGACTGCACGCGGGCCTCGCCGCGCGGCTGTGCGACCTGCTCGGCGCCCGCGCGTTGATGCCGTGGTACCGCCTCGCGCCCGAGCACCCGCTGCCCGCCGCGCACGAGGACTGCATCCATGCCTATCGCTGGCTGCTGGCGCAGGGCTGCCCGGCGGAGGACATCGTCGTCGCCGGCGACAGCGCGGGCGGACTGCTGACGCTCGCCACGCTGCAACGCGCACGCGACGCAGGATTGCAGGCGCCGGCGTGCGGCGTGCTGTTCTCGCCCGGGTGCGACCTGTCCGCGGTGGACGAAGCGGCTGCCGCCGCCGGCGACGATCCGCTGCTGAGCGCGGACCTGCTGCGCCTCCTCGCGCGCATCGTCGTCACGCCGATCGACCCGCGCGATCCGGCGATCTCGCCCGCCGCCGGCAGCCTCGGCGGGCTGCCGCCGCTGCTCGTCCAGGTCGGCAGCACCGAGGCCCTGCTCGGCCAGTCACGCAAGGCGGTGGAGCTGACGCGTGCCGCGGGCGGGCATGCGCAGCTCGAGGTATGGCCGCAGATGCCGCACGTCTTCCAGGCGGCGGCGTGGCTTCCGGAATCGCGCCGTGCGCTTTCGAGGGTGCGCGCTTTCGCCGATGCGCACCGGCCCCCCGACGGTGGGGCGCACGGCACGCCGGCGCGCGCGCACACTGGCATCGTTTAAGGTGCATTGACGGAGCCCTCATGACCCTGTTGCAAGTCCATTTCCTCGCGGCCGGATTCTGGCTCGGGCTGCTCGCCGTCGAAACCGTGCTCGAGCTGCATCCGCGCGCGTCGGAATCGACGATCGCCGTCGTGCACAAATGGGTCGACCTCCTGTTCGAGGGTCCGGCCGTCCTGCTGGTGCTGACGACGGGAGCGCTGCTGCTCGGCGGAAACTGGCCGGCACCGCCACTCTTGCTGCTCAAGGCGGGCATCGGCCTCGTTCCCATCCTCGCCAACTTCTACTGCTTTCCGCTCGTACTGGCCCGGGCGAGGACCACCGACGCGCAGCGCGCGGTCGTTCTGAGCCGGCGCATCAAGCTCACCGGTGCTGCGATCCCGTTCGTCTTCGCAGCGTTCGCGCTCGGCCTCTACCTTCGCTGATGCTGCGGGCGAGCTTCGCGGTCGACATCGCGCGGGCGCCGCTCGACGTCTACCGGGTGATCAGCAACCACGAGAACGACGTCAAATGGCAGTCGGTGGTGGCGGAGGTGGTCAAGCTTTCGGCAGGCCCCGTGCGCGCCGGCAGCCGCTTCCGGCACACACTGGCGCTGATGGGTGCGACGATACGGGCCGAGCTCGTCGTGGCCGAGACGCACGCGGCGGAACTGCACGTCTTCTCGGCCGGAGGTGGTCCGTTCGCGTTCGATGCGCGCGTGGTGCTCGCCGCGACCGCGGCGGGAACGCACATGCAGACCGACATCGACGGGCGCGCCGGCGGCATCGGGCGCCTGACCGCGGTTGCGCTGTCACGCCTGCGCAGGAGCGAAATCGCGTCCGATCACCTGCGCCTGAAGCGCCTGATGGAATCGTTCGCCCTGTAGACAGAACAAGGCGCTCCGCTTTGAATCAGGCGCCGCCGCGGATCGCCCAGCCGAGCATCAGCACGCCGCTCGCGGCGATCCAGCTGCCGGCCACGCGCACCGCGATCCTGCCCCAGTGCGCGCGTGCTTGCACGACCAGCGCCGCAGCGAGCACGGCCAGCACGAACACCGCGCCCATGATGGCGAGCGCGGCGACGATCGCCGACGCCGACCATCCCATGCCGGTGCCGTTGAAGTAACCCTGCACCACGCCCACCAGCGCGCACAGTGCGACCAGCACGCGCTGCGAGATCCTGGCGTCGGCCACGACCAGTGCGCCGAGACCGGCAAACAGCACCGCGGCGCCGGCATCGCCGATGCTGCTCGCGGACGCGCTAAGTCCCACCAGGCTTCCGACGAACCACGCCGCCGGCAGCGCGAACACCGCGCGGCGACCGTACGCCGCGCCGCGCAAGCCCGCGAGCAGCGCGAGCGCAAGCACCACGACGAGGTCCTCGGGACTGGTGACGAAGTGCGTGATCCCGTCGTACACGGGCCCCATGCCCGTGGCCTCGAGGTGCGCGTACGCCGGCGCGCACACCCAAGCGAGCGCGAGGGCGGGTACGCGCTTCAATGGACTACCCTCCGCGCTTCGCGCTGCGGGGCTGATTCGCGCTCGGGAGCGCGGCCTCCTTGCGCTTTCCGCGGCAATATGAACCTCTGCGTGTCGGCCACGTACGCTCGCGCGGCGACGCGCCCTTCGGGCCTGCCTCGACCTCCGGTCTCGGCCGCCTTGCTCACTAGGGCCCTTCGCGCTTCACGCGAGCGCCCTCCACATGAAGAACGCGCCGCCGGCGGCGACGATCGATCCGGCCGCGCGCAGCACGGCCCCGCCCCACGGCTTTGCCTTGAGCGCGCCGATGCCGATGCCCACCGCGTGCAGGGCGCCGGTGGCGATCACGAAGCCCACGCTGAAGGCAAGCGCGCTTGC
The DNA here is from genome assembly GCA_020845855.1 of Burkholderiales bacterium. GTDB lineage: Bacteria > Pseudomonadota > Gammaproteobacteria > Burkholderiales > Casimicrobiaceae > VBCG01. The sequence goes on along the minus strand of JADLEZ010000342.1, from coordinate 117 downwards.
GCCCGGCGGCAGCTCGGTGCCGTGGGCGTAGCCGTGGAAGATCGCGAACCCGCCCACGAGCAGCGCGGCGAGCGCGACCGGCGGGCGCGCCTCGAAGGCCACCGCGGCCCCGAGCAG
>JADLEZ010000341.1 GCA_020845855.1 Burkholderiales bacterium | reverse complement strand
GATTATCCCAAACCCTCGCGTGAGCCGGGGCGCGTCAGCCGCTGTGCGCAGGTCGAACGTGACGACCTCCGCGATCGGACCCGCGGGTGCCACCAGGCGCTGGCCATCGGCGCGGGCCTGCTCGGCGCCGCAGCGCTCGTGCAGCAGGCGCCCGCCGCACCGGGCTCGCCCGGCTACACCGCGCCGGTCGACGGCCGCTACCTGCCTGCGCCTCCGGCGCCTTTTGCTGGCGACATCCGAGCCAACGCGACGCAATCGACGCCGTCGTGGCCGGCGCTCGTGACGTCGCCCAAGGGCGCGCCCAATGTGTTGCTGATCATGATCGACGACGAGGGCTTCGCCGCGCCGTCGTCCGGCAGCTCGATCGTCGTCTTTCACCGTCCCGTATTACCATATTTACGGGCGCCGCAGCGTCGCCGCCGGCGCGCGCCGCGGCCTTCCCCGCAGCGGGTGCCGGCTCGCCGCCGTGGCAGCGGTGGCGTAGCGGGCTGCTCCTTCGTTCACTTCCAGCGCGAACGGACTGCGTACGGTCACGCTTCCGTACACGCCGCCATCCTGCAGGTCCTCGCTCAAGAGAAGATTGCAGTCCTGCGCCTCGGCTGCCGCGACGATGAGCCCATCCCACCACGCAAGCTTATATCGCGAACCGATCTCGCGGCCGCGCTCCAGCAGCGACACGTCGACGGGGCATGGCCGCCAGGCGAAGAGCGAACGCACGTCGTCCCAGGCCTCCGCGGGAGTCAAGCCCGGAGCGAGCTTGCGCGTGACGGTAACGTAGTACTCCGACAAGGCCTGCACGCTGGTCCGTCCCGCCTGCTCGCGCCACAGGTACTCGAGCCAGGCGGCGGCGCGGGACTGCTTCCCCGGATCGCGAGTGTCGCGCCCGTACACGAAGACGTTGGTGTCGACGAAGACGCGCTCGGTCACCGGCGCACCTTTCGCGCTGCCAGCTTCGGGGCCGGGTTGCGCTCATGCAGCGATTCCCGCGACGGAAAGGGCGTGCCGCCCTGCGCCAACCGCCTGGGTTTGCGGGCCAGGAACCTGCGCATCGCCTGGTCGTACTGCGTGTGCTCATGCATGCTTCGTTGCAGCATCTCGCCGACCATGCGCGACACGCTCATGTTGTGGCGTGCGGCATGCACGCGTGCCCAGGCTGCTGTCTCCTCATCCAGGGTGATGGTCACGTTCTTCACGGCCGCTCGCCAGCAAAAAGTACACGAAAAAAGTGTAACACGAAGCTCGTGTAATGATGCCAAGACAGACGGTGCGAAGCGCTACTCGATCAGCCGGTCCGCGCGCAGCAGGAGCGGCTGCGGGATCGCAAGGCCGATCGCCCTCGCGGCCCGCAGGTTGATCACGAGCTCCAGCTTGGCGGGCTGCTCGACCGGCAGCTCGCCCGGGTTCGTGCCCTCGAGGATGCGATCGATGTACGACGCGAGGCGCACATAGATCGAGCGCAGGCTGGTGGGGCCGTACGTCATCAGCCCCCCCGTCGTCGACCTGGTCGGGCCATTCCCACATGCGGGGCAGCCGGTGGCGATTGGCGAGGCCGATGAGCTCGCGGCGGTAAACTGTTTGCATTGTAACTGGGACTGGCTTGTAATGCAGCAACTCCGCTGCCCGCCAAGCGCAACCCGCGATGCCCCCGGATTCGATCCACCCGCTGCCCCGCCCCGCCGCCTTGGTCGGCCAGCCGCTGCCACGCGTCGAGGACGACGCGCTGGTCCGCGGCGCAGGTCGCTACGTCGACGACATCGCCTTACCCGGTTGCCTCCACGCCGCTTTCGTGCGCAGCCCCCACGCCCGGACCCGGCTGCGCGGTGTGGACAGTCGCGCCGCCGCGGCGATGCCGGGTGTGCGCCTGATCGTCACGGGGGAGGCGATCGAGGGCGCACTCCCGGTCAACCCGATCGTCGAGGGCATGCGCGCGTTCACCGCGCCAATCCTCGCGCGCGATCGCGTCAACGCCGTCGGCGCTCCGGTCGCGCTCGTCGTCGCGAACGATGCCGCCACGGCGCGCGACGCGGCGGAAGCGGTGATGCTCGACTGCGAGCCGCTCGAAGCCTACGTCGACGTCGCGCAGGCGCGCGACGGCGCGCCGCTCCTTGCGGACTGGCCGGACAACCTCGCGTTCGAGAAGCGCTGGACCCACGGCGACGCCGACGCGGCGCTTGCCGCCGCTGCCTGCATCGTCGAGGCCGAAATCGTCTGCCCGCGCGTCGCCCCCGTGGCACTCGAGCCGCGCGGATGCATCGCGCATTGGGCGCAAGGCCGGCTGACGGTATGGATTGCCTCGCAATCGCCGCACCGCGCGCGGACACATCTCGCGCAGCTCCTGGGGCTCGACCTTGCGCAGGTGCGCACGATCGCCCCGGACGTGGGCGGCGCGTTCGGCGGCAAGGCGTCGCTGTATCCGGAAGACGTTGCGATCGCGTACGCGGCGATGCGGCTTACAGCGCCGGTCAAATGGGTCGCGACGCGCAACGACGACATGATATCGGCGTCGCACGGACGCGCCGGCCGCGTCAACGCCCGCGCCGGGTTCGACGCGCAGGGCCGGCTCGTCGGCTTGCGTGCCGAGGTCGACCATGCGCTGGGGTGCTGGGGCACGTTCAGCGCGGCCGTGCCGGCAGTCAACGCCGCGCGCATCCTGCCGGGTCCGTACCGTGTCGACGCGCTCGATGTCGCGGCCCGCGGCTACGTGACCAACACCGCTCCGGTCGGCATCTACCGCGGTGCGGGCCGTCCCGAGGCCGCGCTCGTGATGGAGCGGCTGATGGAGAGCGCAGCGCGCACGCTCGGCATCGATGCGGTCGAGCTTCGCCGCCGCAATCTCGTGCCCGCCGAGGCGATGCCGTTTCGCACGGCCACCGGCCAGACGCTCGATTCCGGCCGCTACGCCGAGCTGCTGGAGCGAACGCTCGCTCGGGCCGACTACCCGCGGTTGCGCAACGAACAGCGGCGCCGGCGCGGCGCCGGCGAGCTCGTGGGCATCGGCCTCAATCTGTACGTCGAGCCCTGCGGTATGGGGTGGGAGAGTGCGCGCGTCACCCGGCGGCCCGACGGGCGCTTCGTCGTCGCGAGCGGCTCCAGCGCGCAGGGGCAAGGCCATCGCACCGCCTATGCGCAGATCGCCGCGACCACGCTCGGCGTTGCGATGGATCGCATCGAGGTCGTGCAGGGCGACAGCGACTCCGCGCCCGCCGGCATTGGCGCGATGGCGAGCCGCAGCATGGCGATTGGCGGCAGCGCGGTGAAGCTCGCCGCGGAAGCGCTGCTCGCGAAGCTCGCGCCGGGTAACGCGGGCAGCGAAGAGGCCACGTCCGAAACGGTCTATACCGCGGCCGGCGAGGCGTGGAGTGCCGGCTGCTGCCTCGTGGTGATGAGCGTGGATCGCGAGACGGGCGCGCCGACGGTTGAGCACGCCGTATGGGTGGACGATGCCGGCGTGATCGTCAATCCGCTGCTCGCGCACGGCCAGCTCGCCGGGGGCTTCGCCCAGGGCCTGGGCCAGGCGCTGATGGAGCGCATCCACTACGACGCCGACGGACAGATCACCACCGGGTCGCTCTTGGACTACGCGCTGCCCCGCGCCGCCGACATGCCGCCGCTCACCCTCGACACGCTGCCGAGCGTCACCCACGCCAACGCGCTCGGTGCCAAGGGCGTCGGCGAGTCGGGGTGCATCGCCGCACCCGCCGCGATCCTCAACGCCGCGATCGACGCCCTCGCCCCGCTGGGCGTCACCGACCTGCCGCTGCCGCTGACGAGCGAGTCGCTGTGGCGCGCGATTTCCAACGCACGACCTTCCACCGAGGAGTCCCGAGCATGAAATACCGACGCAACGAAGCCAAGGCCTACGCGCGCGAGCACCTTCGCGGGGTGTGGGCCGCCACACCCACGCCGTTCAACGAGGACTTAAGCCTCGACGAGGCCGGCTTCCGCCGGAACCTCCGCCACTGGATCGGCGAGCTCGACGTGGGCGGGCTGTTCATCTGCGGCAAGCAGGGCGAGTTCTTCTCGATGTCGGTGGCGGAGCGCAAGCGCTGCTTCGAGATCGCGGTCGAGGAGACGGCGGCGCTCGGCAACCGCAGCGGCACGATCCTGTCCTGCTCCGACCAGAACCTCGACACGGTGATCGAGCTCGCGAAGCACGCGGAGGCGATCGGCGCCGACTACATCGTCGTCCACGCGCCGCTGCTGCACTTCGGCAAGGACATCGACGGCACGGTCTACGAATACTACCGGCACGTCGCGAGCCAGGTGAACATCGGCATCGCGATGTGGAGCCACCAGGACGCGGGCTACCTCATGAGTCCGGAGCTTTGCGCCCGCATCGCGAACGAGGTCCCGAACGTGGTGGCCATCAAGTACAGCGTGCCGCGCGAGATGTACGCGCGCCTCACCCGGATGACCGAAGGCACGCTGATCGTCAGCACCTCCTCCGAAGTCGAGTGGCTCGACAACATCGTCGAGCTCGGCTGGCAGGTCTACCTGTGCTCGATCCCGCCGCTTCTGTACCAGACGGCGGCCGACAAGCGCATCAACGAGTACACGCGGCTCGCGATGGCAGGCGAAGTCGACCGGGCGCGGCGGGTGCGGGCGAGTCTCGATCCGGTGCGCGCGGCGCTCGAGCGATCCCGCCCCGCCGGAACGCCGCAGGCGTATCAGAAGTACTGGCAGGAACTGCTTGGACAAGTGGGCGGCCCGGTCCGAAGGCCGCTGCTGCAACTCACCGAGGGCGAGCGCGCCAGGGTGCGCGACGCGTTCGCCGCCAGCGGGCTCGCCTCGGTGGGAGCGGCGATGGCGACGACGTGATCCGGGTGGCCCTGATCGGGTTCGGCGCGATCGGCCGTGCGCTCGCCGCCGTACTCGGCGAGCATCGCTCGCAGGCAAGCGTGGTGGCGGCGCTGGTGCGTTCGGGGCGAGGCAGCGCGGACGGCCCGGTTCGGGTTGCCGGCCTCGACGAGTTGCTCGCGTTGCGGCCGGACGTGGTCGTGGAATGCGCCGGCCATGGCGCGCTGCGCGATCTCGGTGCGCGCGTGCTCGACGCCGGCCACGATCTGCTGGTCGCTTCCGTCGGCGCGCTGGCGGACAGCGAAGTCGAGGCGGCGCTGCGCCGCGCCGCGGCGCGCGGAAGCGCGCAGGTCCTGCTGCCCTCCGGCGCGCTCGGCGCGCTCGACATTCTCGCCGCCGCCAAGTTCGCCGGCCTCACCCGTGTCGCCTACCGCTCGATCAAGCCGCCCGCGGCATGGAAGGGAACGCCGGCGCAAGCCGCGGTCGACCTGGCCGCGCTGCGCGCGCCGGCCGTGGTCTTCGCGGGTAATGCACGCGAAGCCGCGCTACGCTTTCCGCAGAACGCCAACGTGGCCGCGGCCGTCGCGCTCGCCGGCGCGGGCTTCGAGGCGACCCACGTCGAGCTCCTCGCCGATCCGGCCGCCACCGGCAACTCGCATCGCATCGAAGCCGAGGGCGCGTTCGGAAAGTTCGAGTTCGCCGTCGCCGGGCGCGTGCTGCCGGACAACCCGAAGACCTCGATGCTGGTCCCCCATAGCCTCGCCCGGAGCGTGCTGAACCGGCGCGCGGCGATTGCGCTCGCGTAACGCAAGGGCCAGGGGAGTGAGGCTGCCCGAAGGGCTGCATTTCACTGCCGAAGCAATAGGTATGATTAGATCGATCATATCAATTGTCCGCAGGTTGTGAGTGGATCGGAGCTCCAGCCGCCTTCCTCAAGGCGCGTCGCGCGCCTCGTGTAGCTTGCGTCAACGTTTGTGATCGTGACGCGGCTTGCGCGTCGTTCTTCACCCATCTGCGCCGCCTTGCCGCCCATCGCGTGGATGTTGCGACGATAGCAAGTCTTGACCAGGAGCTCCGCGTAGCTCTCCATGAAGCGCGTGGTCATCGTCATGCTATTCACGGTGCCCGAGTCGAGAACGCACCCTGAATCGTGGGCGCTCAGTCGTCAACCATTGCACTGAAAGGGATAGACGCTACCGATACGAAGCAGTCGGGTCAGCTCGTCGAGCGCGCGGCGCGATTCGTCCAGCAGCGCGGCGTCCGCGAGGTCCGCGGGCTCCAACCGGTCGCGATAGTGCCGGCGTATCCATGCTTCGAGCGCATCCGCCAGCGCGGCATCGAGGAACACGTTCGCGCGGATCGCCGCGCGCTCGTGCGCGGTGAGCGCGACGCGCAGGCGAAGGCAAGCGGGGCCGCCGCCGTTGCGCATGCTTTGCCGCAGGTCGAACGTCACGATCTCTTCGATCGGTCCTCCGCGCGCGAGCAGCGCATCGAGGTAACGGGCTACGCGCTCGTTCTCGCGGCACTCGGCGGGAGCGACCAGCAGCAAGCCACCTTCGGGCCGCGTGACGAGCTGGCTGTTGAAAAGGTACGTCGCCACCGCGTCGTCGAGCGTGACCTCGCGCTCGCGCACGACGATCGGCGTGAACGCGTCGCCGACCGCAGCGGCAAGCTCCGCGAGCACCGCGTTCTGGTCGAGCCACGCCCGCTCGTGGCAGAAGAGCGTGGACGCGTGGCCGACCGCGATCACGTCGTTGTGGAACACCCCGGCGTCGATCGCCGCTGGCGCCTGCTGCGCGAAGACCGTGCGGCGCGGAGCGAGGCCGTGGCCGCGTGCGACGGCCTGCGAGGCTTCGAGCGTCTGGCGCGCGGGAAAGCGCGCCGGTGCAGGACCCGGCCCGTAGGCACGCCGCCCGTACACGAAGAGCTCCACGCCGCCGTCGAAGCGCGTGTGGTTGGCGGCACCCTCGTCGCCGGTCTGCGGAGTCGAAGGCAGCGCTTCGTGCACGGCGAAGCGATCCGAATCGGGGAAGATCGCGCGCAGGACCGCGGTCGTGGTCGGCGCTTCGAGCGCACGATGGAAATGCGAGGCGAGATTGGCCGGCGTCAAATGCACCCGGCCATCGGCGGTATCGGCCGAGGGGCTGACCGTGGCCGCGTTGGCGACCCACATCGCCGCCGCGGACGAGCACGCGGCGAGCACGACCGGCGCGTCGCGCATCGCCTTCGTCAACACCTCGGCGTCGCTGCCCGAGAACCCGAGCGCGCGCAACGCCCGCATCGCCGGCCGCTCGTGCGGCGGCAGCACGGCCTGCGACACCCCGCGTGCGGCGAGCGCGCGCATCTTGGCGAGCCCCTGCAGCGCCGCCTCGCGCGGATTGGCGACCTGGCTCGCGTTGCGCTCGGAGGCGAGGTTGCCCTGCGCGAGTCCCGAGTAGTTGTGCGTCGGCCCCGGGATGCCGTCGAAGTTGAACTCCATTACCTGTCCGCCGGTCGCAACGGTACCGCGCGCACCGTATCACCCTCTGCCACGCGCAATGCATCCGCCGCGTACGGCAGCAGCGGAAAGCGATCGGCGCGCGCAGGCGCGGCGACCACGATCGCGCGGTAGTCCGCGAAGTGGCGGTTGCAGACGAGCCACAGGATGTCGTCGGTGAGGCTGTCGGGGACCGGATCCTCTTCCTCCAGCGTCACCGGCATCACCTGCGACTGGCGCACCGCGTGGATGTTGTCGCGAAAGCATTCGACCGTGGGGCCTGCGTCGAAGATGTCGACGTAGCGCTCGTAGCGAAAGCCTTCCTGCTCGAGCATCGTGCGCGCGGGCAGCGTGTCGGCGTGCACCGCGCCGATGGCCTCGCGCGCCTCCGCCGGCAGCAGGTTGACGTACACGGGGTGCTTGGGCATCAGCTCCGCGATGAACGCCTTCTGGCCGATGCCCGTGAGGTAATCCGCGGTCGAGTACTCCATCG
>JADLEZ010000340.1 GCA_020845855.1 Burkholderiales bacterium | reverse complement strand
TGCCGACGACGTGATCTAGTTGCGCTTCGACCACGTCGCCATCCTTCCCGGCATCGCGCGCAATCGTGGAAAACGCCGACCGCCACGAGTGTGGCGAGTGCCGGCCTTGCAGGCCGAGCGCATCACGGTAGAACTTCTCCACGCCTTCCGGCGTGACGGATCGCGCAGCATCGCGCGGTGCAGCGCAAACCAGCGTCGCGCGCTCGCCGTCAGCGATGCGCCACTCCCGTAGCTGCGCCCACAGTGCCGGGGGGACCGGAATCTCGTGCGGCCCGCGCTCCTCGTCCTTGCGCTTCATGCGTGAACGGGGAATGGTCCACGTGCCGCTGTCCAAGTCGAATTCGGACCACGCGGCGCCGACCACTTCGGACACCCGTTGCCCGGTGAAAGCGAGCAACACATGCGCCCGCTGAATGCCTTTCGCCGGGTCCGTCGCCCGAGCGGCGCGCAGGATCGCGCCGACGCCCGCCAAGTCAGTCACGGCGGGGAAGTGCCGCCGGTTACGGCGACGCTCGGGTTCCGGCTTCGGCAACGGGTTGCGTTCCAGCGCGCCACGGGTCACGGCGTGGTCCAGTATCCGATGCAGGCGAGCGCGCACCTTCTCGAACATGAGCGGCGCGCGGCGCTCCACGCGGGCCAGGATCGGCGCCACCAGCGCGGCGGTTATCTCCGTGACCGGCAGCGGATAGAGCGCGTCCAGGTGGTTATCAACGCTGGCCTGTACCTGCTCGCGGTGCGTGGGGGACCATGCCGGATCGCGCCGCCTGCGCATCCAGGAATCCGCCATCGCCCGGAAGGTGTTGCCTTCGTCGCGCGCAATCTTGGCCTTGGCAACGCGCTTGGCCGTAGTCAGGTGCCCGCCATCGGCCGCGACTGCGCGCGCCTTCTCGGCCCGTTTGCGGGCTTCGGCGAGGGTGAAGTCGGCACACTTGCCGATAGTCAGTGTCTGTGACTTGCCTTCGAGCTTGTAGCGGTACTGCCACGCGGCTACCCCCGACGGGGGCATGTACAGGAACAGGCCGTCGCCATCGCGCAGCCGGTACGGCTTCGCCTTCGGCCTGGCGTTGCGAACGTCTACCGCGTCCAGAATGTGCCTTGCCACGTTACCCCCGTTTTCGGAATCCTTACCTCCCGGCGGGTTAGGCTTCTCGGTTTACCCCCGCCGTTACCCCCAATATAGTTTGATGCGGGTAGACGCGCAAGGACGCCCGTACATAGGGGGATACTGGTAAATCGGCGAAGACTGGCGGTCCGGACTAGCGTTTCATAGGGGGTAATGGAGGCGGGGGTCGGAATCGAACCGGCGTAGACGGCTTTGCAGGCCGCTGCATGACCACTCTGCCACCCCGCCAGGAGGGCAGGGCGCCCGGTCGGGACCCGAGCGCCGCAAACCAAAAGGGAGAGCCTTGCGTCAGCTCTCCCTCGGGAATCTGGAGCGGGAAACGAGTCTCGAACTCGCGACCTCAACCTTGGCAAGGTTGCGCTCTACCAACTGAGCTATTCCCGCGTCGAATGGTCAACCATTATAGCGGAACGACGCTTGTCGGTCAAAGCCGCTACGACAGCACCTTGGCGATCGCGTCCGCGACGTAGTCCACGTTCTTCGTGTTGAGCGCCGCCACGCAGATGCGCCCGGTGTCCACGGCGTAGATCGCGTACTGCGAGCGCAGGCGCAGCACCTGCTCCTTGGTCAGCCCTGAGTACGAGAACATTCCGCGCTGCGCGAGCATGTAGCCGAAGTCGCGGCCGGGCAGTCGCGCGTGCAGCCGCTCGACCAGCGCGGCGCGCATCTGCTTGATGCGCTCGCGCATGGCGCCGAGCTCGGCTTCCCACAGCGCGCGCAGCTCGGGCGATTGAAGCACGTTCGCCACGATCTGGCTGCCGGTGGTCGGCGGGTTCGAGTAGTTCGAGCGCACCACGCGCTTGATCTGCGACAGCACGCGCGCGGCCTCGTCCTGGTCGGCGGTCACCACCGACACGGCGCCCACACGCTCGCCGTACAGCGAGAACGACTTGCTGAACGAGCTCGCGACGAACAGTGGCCCGGGTGTCGCGGCGAAACGGCGCACCACCGAGCCGTCCTGGTCGATGCCGTCGGCGAACCCCTGGTAGGCGATGTCGACGAACGGCACCAGGCCGCGCGTGCGCACGACCTCGATGATCCTGCCCCATTGCTCGGCGGTGGGATCGACGCCGGTCGGGTTGTGGCAGCACGCGTGCAGCACGACGATGCCGCCGGCCGGGATGCGGTTCAACGACTCGATCATCGCCGCGAAGTCCAGCCCGCGGGTGCGCGCGTCGAAGTAGGCGTAGTGATTGACGGCGAACCCGGCGGTCTCGAACAGCACACGGTGGTTCTCCCAGCTCGGGTCGCTGATCCAGACCTGTGCGCTTGGCAGGAAGCGGCGCAGGAAGTCCGCGCCCACGCGCAGCGCGCCGGTTCCGCCGAGGGCTTGCACCGTCACGCTGCGCCCTTCGGCCACGATGCGGCTGTCGGCGCCGAACAGCAGGAGGGCGACGGCGCGGTCGTACGCGGGCATGCCGTCGATCGGCAGGTAGCTGCGCGGCGCGTTGCGCTCGGTGATCTCGTGCGCGGCCCGCTTCACGCACTCGAGTACCGGCAGCTTGCCGCTGTCGTCGTTGTACACGCCCACGCCGAGATTGACCTTCTTCGGGTTGGTGTCGGCCACGAAGGCCTCGGTGACACCGAGGATCGGATCACGCGGCGCGAGCTCGACGGCGGACAAGAGAGAGGCGGCAAGCGGTGCGTTCATGGAGGCGGCTCGGGTGGCGGCAGGTGAAGGGTTGATTTTACGCTATTGCGAGGTCCGCGCTTTTCAAGCGAAGCCGAGCCAGCGGATCACGCTCGCGAGTGCCGCAACCCAAGTGATCGCGAGCGCAAAGGTCGAGATCATGTAGCCCCAATGCCGCTTGCCGGCTTCCCGCCAGTAGCCGATCGCGTACACGATCCGGCCGATCAGGTACGCGGCGCCCAGGATCGCCGCGAGGCGCGGATTGCCGAACCAGGCAAACACCCACATCGACGGCAGGAACGCGACCAGGTTCTCGATTTCGTTCATCTGCACGCGGAACGCACGCTCGAACGCGGGGT
>JADLEZ010000339.1 GCA_020845855.1 Burkholderiales bacterium | reverse complement strand
CGGCGCCGCGTCCCGAACAGGCGGCGCGATCGATGGAGGCGGAGCGCGCCCGAACGCAGGTCGGCAGCATGCTGCAGAAGAACGCGGCCACGGCCCCGCCCGCGCTCGCATCGGCGAGCGAGAAGGCACGCGACCCGGATGCGTGGATCGCGCGCATCCGCAAGCTGCGTGACGAAGGGCAGACGGCGGACGCGTTGCGCGAACTGCGGGAGTTCCGCGCCAACGTGCCGGATGCGCAGAAACGACTGCCGTCGGACTTGCGGGACTGGAAGCCTTAAATGGGGACGTACCCTGAAATGGGGACGTACCCCATTACGCCTGTGAAATGGGGACGTACCCCATTACGCCTGAAATGGGGACGTACCCCATTACGGGGACTGACCCCATTACGCCGCCCCACCCGTCAAAGCGCCGCGACCAGCTTCCTGATCGGCGCCGGCAGCGCTGCCGCGAGCGCCTCGCCGGGCGCGAGCCAGACGGTGCCCGCGCCGTCGGCCAACACCGGCCAGCGCGCGGCGCGCATGCGCTGCGGATGCAGCGTCAGCGCGAAGTGCGTGAAGCCGTGCGCGATCGGGGGCAACGTAGCGCCGACCTCGACATCGGCGCCGTAGCGCGCGCGCACCGCTGCCTGCGGATCCTCGCCGAGTGCACACTCGGGCAGGCTCCACAGCCCACCCCAGACCCCGGACCGCGGGCGCTTCTCGAACAGGACCTCGCCGCCATGCTCGATCACGAGCACGCGCAGTGCGCGCTGCGGCAGCGCCTTCGCGGGCCGCCGTGCGGGGAAGTCCCCGATGCGCCGCTCGATGCGCCCGCGGCAGTCCTGCGCCACCGGGCAGGCGTCGCAGCGAGGCCGCGTACGCAGGCACACGGTTGCGCCCAAGTCCATCAAACCTTGCGTGTACGCCTCGATGCCGTCCTCGGGCAGCAGCGACTCCGCGATCTCCCACAGGCCGCGCTCGTTCGCCCGATGGCGGGCGAGCACGCGCCTGACGTTGGCGTCGAGAATGGCGGCGCGCTCACCCGCCGCGAACACCGCGATCGCGGCGGCCGTGGACCGTCCGACTCCGGGCAACGTCGCGAGCGTCGCGGCATCGCGCGGAAACACGCCGCCGTGGCCGTCCATCACCGCGCGTGCGGCCTCGTGCAAGTGGTGCGCGCGCCGGTAGTAGCCCAACCCGCTCCAGTGCGCGAGCACGTCGTCGATCGGCGCGCGCGCGAGGGAGCCGACGTCGGGGAAGGAGGCGACGAATCGAGCGAAATACGGCAGGACCGTCGCCACCTGCGTCTGCTGCAGCATGACCTCGGAGAGCCAGATGCGGTACGGGTCGCGCGTGGCCTGCCAGGGCAGGCCGCGGCGTCCGTACTCTGCCTGCCAGGAGATCACCCGTTTGGCAAAGGCGGACGCCATGCCGGAATCCGATCCTCGGACCTCTGATCCCCGCCTACCGCATGCCGAGGCGCTGCTTCGCCTTGCCCGCCGCATCCGACTGCGGGAACTTGACCATGAGCTCTTCCAGCGTGCGGCGCGCGGAGGCGTTGTCGCCCAGCTCCGACTGCGCGGTGGCGATGTTCAACAGGGCGTCGGGGATCTTCGAGCTGTCGGGCCACTGCGCGATCAACTGCCGCTGCGCCGCGATCGCGCCGCGGTAGTCCTTCTTCGCGAACTGCGCGTTGCCGACCCAGTACTGCGCCGACGACGCGAGCAGGCTCTTGGGATTCGCCTTCACGAACGCCTGGAAGGCGCCGATCGCACCGTTGTAGTCACCTCGCTTGAACTGGTCGAGCGCGGCGTCGTACGCCTTTTGCTCCTGCGCCGTTACCGGTACGATCTGCGGCGCCGGCGCAGGCGGTGCCGCGGCCGGACCCGGCGCCGCGCTCGCGACGTTCGCCGCCGCGGGATCGGCGGGCGGCGGTACCGCGGCCGCCGCGCTCGCCTCGATCTTGCGCATGCGCGAGTCGAGATCGACGTACAGGTCCTTCTGCCGCTTGGTCGCCTCGGTCAGCTCGTACATCAGCACTTCGATCTGGCCGCGGATCTTGGCTACGTCGGTCTTGATGCCCTCGAGATCGCGCACGAGGTCGAGCGCCTGGCCCTTGGTCTGCTGCTCGATCGTGGTCAGACGCGCCTCCAGGCTCCGCTGCAGGCCGTCGAGCCGCGCTTGGGTGGCCGCAATCTGCTTGCGCGCCTCCTCGTCGTCGAAGAGACCTGCGTGGGCCTGGGTGCACGCGGCGAGGAGAAGGGCAACGCAAGCACCCCTCACCCCGGCCCTCTCGCCGCGAGCGGGGAGAGGGTGGCTAAAGGCGTTCATTCGCCGGCGTAGACGATGTCGACGCGGCGGTTCTCGGCCCACGACGCTTCGTCGTGGCCTGCGTTCTTCGGCTTCTCTTCGCCGAAGCTCACCGTCTCGACGATGGTTTCCGGCGCACCCAGGATCACCAACATGCGCTTGACCGCATCCGCGCGCTTCTGCCCGAGCGCGATGTTGTACTCGCGCGAGCCGCGCTCGTCGGCGTGGCCCTGCAGCGTGACCTTCACGTTCCGGTTCTGCGCGAGGTACTTGGCGTGCGCTTCGACGAGCGGCTTGAACTGGTCGGAGACGGTGAAGCTGTCGAACTCGAAGTAGATGCTCCGCCGCGACAGGATGTTGCTGGGATCCTTGAGGGGGTTGGCGGCGCCGGTCTGCGTCCCGGTCACGGCGCCGGACTGGGTGCCTTGCGTCGTGGTCCCACCCGCGGCCCCGGTGGACGACGTCGTGCCGCTCTCGGTCGATTTGTCCTCCGTCGGCGCGGTGGTGGGCGCAGTCTGGCAGCCCGCGACGACGGCCGCTGCAATCACGGCGATGAGGAATTTGTTCATGCTGCCTCCTGCATTGCGAAGAAAACGAAAACGCCCGGCAATCGCGGGCGGGCTCAAGAAAACCTCGGAAAGAAAGCGGACGCGGCGTCAGCGCGCATAGGGTCCCCACGCCGGCTCGCGCACATCGCTGCCCACTGACACGAGTCGCTGCTTGACGCGGCCGTCGCTCGAGACTGCGGCCAATATACCACGCCCCCCGGCGTCGCTCGCGTAAAGGATCAGCTTGCCGTTGGGGGCAACGGAAGGGCTTTCGTCGACCGGCCCGCTCGTCAGGATCTGCATCTGACGCGTGGCGAAATCCTGGATCGCGATCTGGAAGCGGCCGCCGTCGCGGCGCACGAACACGAAGCCCTTGCCGTCGGGCAGCGGGCGCGGCGACACGTTGTACGAGCCGTCGAAGGTAAGCCGCTCGACCGTGCCGCTGCCCAGGTTCAGGCGATAGATCTGCGGCGATCCGCCGCGGTCCGACGTGAACAGGAGCGAGCCGCCGTCGGCGGTGAAATGCGCCTCGGTGTCGATCGCGCCGGACGTGGCCACGCGCCGCAGGTCGCTGCCGTCCGCGTTCATCACGTAAAGCTGGGAGCCGCCGTCCTTGGTCAGCGTGACCGCGAGCCGGCGGCCGTCCGGCGACCACGCGGGCGAGCTGTTGCTGCCGCGGAAGCTCGCCACCGCCTGCCGGACGCCGGTGCCAAGGTTCTGCACGTACACCACGGGCTTCTTCTGCTCGAACGACACGTAGGCGATGCGCGTGCCGTCCGGCGACCAGCGCGGCGACAGGAGCGGCTCGTTGGACGTGACGATCACCTGCGGATCGGCGCCGTCGGCGTCGGCCACCAGGAGCTGGTAGCGCGTGCCCGCCTTGGTGATGTAGGCGATGCGCGTCGAGAACACGCCGCGGTCGCCGGTGATCTTTTCGTAGATGACGTCGGCGATCTTGTGCGCGGTGGCGCGGAACTGAGCGGGCGTCACCGCGTAGGTCATGGCGGTGAGAAGCTGCTGCTTGACCACGTCCACCAGCGCGAAGCGAACCTCGACCCGGCCGTCGGCCAGCGGCTGCATCGAGCCCACCACCACCGCGTCGGCGTTGCGGCCGCGCCAGACGTCGAAGTGGACGTCCTCGGCGCGCACCGGACGCGGCACCACGCTGTCGGCATTGATCATGCGGAACATGCCGGAGCGGGCGAGGTCGGCGGCGACGATGCCGGAGACGCCGAGCGGAAAGTTGGACTCGCCCTGGAACGGCACGATGGCGATCGGCACGGCCGTGCCGGCGCCGCCGACGATCTCGATGGTGAGCTGGGCACGGGCAGCGAGGCAGACGAGGAGGAGCGCAAGCGCGCAGAAGAGACGGAGCATGGGGTCAGATTCGATTTTCGCTTTGCGGGCGAGGCATGGGGTCAGATTCGATTCTCCTGTGCGGGCGAGGCGGCAGGATCCGGCGGGATTGCCGACGTGTAGCAGGGAATCGACTCTGACCCTATATCCGTGACCCTGCATTTTGCGTCCAACTCGCGTTGACCTCGGGAAACGTGGTTTGGTTCGGGGAATCAGTGCACCGCAATCGCGGTGGCCATGCCGAACGCGTTGCTGATGCGCTCGGCCACGCGCTTGGCCTCCTCGCGGTCGGTGTACGGCCCGACGTAGACGCGGTACAGGCCATTCGTCTCACGCACCCTGGGCTCGACTTCCGCCGTTGCGAGTTGCCCCTGCACGTGCGCGAGGAAAGTCCGTGCGTTGACGTAAGTCTGGAAGACGCCGAGTTGCACGGCAAAGCCGGGCGCCGGCGCCGGCGGGATCGCGGGCATGACCGGCGCCGCAGGCGTCGCCTCGCGCGCGACCGGCGCCAGGGGCGGCGCCGCGGCGAGCATCGGGCTTACGCCCGGGATGACCGCCTCGACCTCGACCTCGCCGCTGCCGCGCTGGGCGATGCCGACGCGATACGCCGCCGCGTAGGAGAGGTCGATGATGCGTCCGTGCAGGAACGGGCCGCGGTCGTTCACCCGCACCACCACGCTCTGGCCGGTGGATACGTTGGTCACCTTCGCATAGGACGGCAGCGGCAGCGTGGGGTGCGCCGCGGTCATCTGGAACATGTCGTAGGTGTCGCCGATCGACGTCTTCTGGCCGTGGAACTTGCGGCCGTACCACGATGCGACGCCGCGCTCCTTGTACGGGCGCAGCGCGGTGGCCGGAACGAAGTCCTGCCCGAGCACGGTGTACGGCCGGTTGGCGAAGCGATGCAGCGGCTCGAGCTTCGGCACCGCGTCCGGCACCTGGTCGAGGTTGGCCGGGGCCGTATCGGGCGGGCCGTCGTCCTTGTAGTAGCGCGACGACGCCGTTCCGGCCGACGCGGAAGGAGCGGAGGGTGATTTCGGGGGCGACGTGCCGCAGGCGGCCACCAGCAGGGTAGCGCACGTCACGGAGGCCGCCCATCGGCGGCGAAACGGCAGACGAGGCATGCTGGGCGCACAATCTACCATGGCTACCTACCTTTTTGCGTGGAATCCGTCGCTGTGGACGTGGCCGGAGCTCGCCGCGGACGTCCGGCGCGTGAAGCGGCGCGGCCACGTCGACACCGAGTGGAATGCCGGGCGCACGCGGGCGATCGAGATCGGCAGCCGCGCCTTCCTCGTGCGCGTGGGAGTCGAGCCCAAGGGCGTGTTCGGCGCCGGTTACACGCTGAGCAAGCCCGAACCGGCGCTGCACTGGTGGCCGGAAAAGGCGGCAAGGGGCATCATGACGCAGAACCTCAAGCTGCGCCTCGACGCGCTCTTCGAGCTGCCGCCCGTGACCTACGCCGACCTCTCCAAACCGCCCTTCGCGCGCTTTCGCTGGGGCGTGCGCGCCTCCGGCGTGCGCGTGCCGAGCACGCTCGCCGACCGGCTCGAGGATTTGTGGGAGACGAAGGCCTCCACGCAACGACGACCATGATCCGCACGGCCGCTCGATTCGAAGGCGACTTCCCGAAGCCTAAGGCCGGCGAGTCCGGCGCCGGCCCGCTCGCGAACCTCCTGGCCAAGGGACTGCGCGTCCTCGATTTCCCGGTGCTCTCGGTGGCGGACATCGACTATGCGCACCTCGTGAACGTGCGCTCGGGCGAGTACGAGTACGAGATCATGGCCGCGTTCGACTTCGACGACGGCAAGACGTGGGAAGTATGCTGCCCGCCGGTGCTGGG
>JADLEZ010000338.1 GCA_020845855.1 Burkholderiales bacterium | reverse complement strand
CGCCACTCGAACGAGCGCAGCTCGCCCTGCGACACCCGGTACGCGGGCCACGTGGTGTAGCCCTTCTGCGCACCCTCCTTCTTGGTGAGATTGGGCAGATCCTGCAAGCGGATGCGCTTGTTGTCCTCGCCGTGGCAGGTGGCGCACGAGAAATCGTGCGAGCCGCCGCGGAAGTAGAACATCTTCTCGCCCAGCGCATACGCTTCGCGCTCCTTCGGGTGAGCGGTTGGCGCGGCCATCTTCACCCCCCGCGATTGCGAGGTGACGTACCCGACGAGCGCTTCCATGTCCGCCTTGCGTCCGGTGGCGCCGTACGGATTCTTCTTGGCGTCGGCCTCGGTAAAGCCCTGCAGCTTGACCATGCACCAGACGAGCCGCGTCTCGAGGTCCATGACGCGGTCGGCATCGGCGAAGTAGCGCGGCATCTGCGCATACGCGCCCTTGACCACGCCGGGGCCCAGGCCCAGGTCGCATTTTTCGAGCGTCACCTTGTTCGGGCCGCGCGCTTCCTTCCACAGCCCTTCGCCGCGCGCTTCCCACAGCTCGGCCGGATTGCCATCCTGCAATGCCGCGCGGTACTTGGCGATCTCGTCGACCGCCGATGTTTGCGCGAGGGCCGCGCCGACGGCCAGCGCGACGGCGCCCGCGGCAAGGGTGATTCGGGCGGGCGCCCGGGGGAACCTGCTCATGAAGACCTCCAAATTGGATGTTGCTGCATGGGCCACGTCGCCTGGCGGTCGCGCGGCCTTCGTTGGAATGATTACGCGATCGTCGCCTCGTCGGTGCGCTTGTCGCCGCGGTTGTCCGTCCAGGTGACGATGACCTTGTCGCCCTTCGCCCC
Source organism: Burkholderiales bacterium (assembly GCA_020845855.1). Lineage (GTDB taxonomy): Bacteria > Pseudomonadota > Gammaproteobacteria > Burkholderiales > Casimicrobiaceae > VBCG01. Next base: position 1,794 of record JADLEZ010000338.1, on the reverse strand, counting down.
GCCCTTGAACTTGAACGACAGGAACGGGTTCTTGGCGATGGCCGGCCCCCACTGCGCGGACAGCACGGTCTTGCCGTTCCACGTCGCGGTCACGTTCTGGATGAACCAGGCCGGGACCACCTTGCCGGACGAGTCCTTGCGCTGGCCGGTCTCCATCTCGTGGTTCATGAGTACCTTCACCTCGGTCGAGTCGCCGGCGGCGTTGGCGCGGATTCGCATCGGATCTGCCATGGATGCCTCTCACATGTGCGTAGATTGGAACGGCGACCGAAGGGCCGCCCCGAGGTCGCCGCGCCCCCTGGGGGGAAGCGACCGCAGGTCGCTACGGGGGGATGTCATCACCCTCCACATCCGCCGAGGGTGACCTTGATTTCCTTGGTGGCCACGTAGTACTTACCGTCCGCCTTCACGAGCGCGTGCACGTTCGAACTCTGGCCCATCTTGATCCGGGTCGACACGGCCGGGTCGGTGCCCGGCGGAATGTCGAAGATCGCGGCGAGCGTGTTCGGGTTCTTCTCGACCAGGATCGCGATCGACTCGGTCTTCGGAATCGTGCTGGCGACGCCGACCGGCACCACCGCGCCGTTCTCCGCAATGTCGGGCGTCTGCACGAACGTGATGTCTTTGCTCTGCGCCGGTGCGCCGCCGCCCAGCGCCTTGACCGTCGCATCGAGCGACTGCGTCTCGAACGCCGCCTTGTTCCAATCCGCGGCGAGCGCCTCGCGCGGCAACCAGCCGGCCGCGGCCAGGAGGGACAACAGTGTGACGCTCCCCCCGGTACGCAGCACCTCCCTGCGCTTGCTGTCCATTCCTGCCTCCGTAAGTGGAACCCGACGGATTCTACCCCGGCAGCCACCGGACAACAACGCGGCGGGTGGGCGCTTTAGAGCGTCATCGACGCCGCGTTCAGCGCCCCCACACCGACGGCCAACGCGGCGCGGAAGGAGAAGCCCGGCACGCGGCCGCGCCGGATGGCTTCGGCGAAGCGCGGCGCTGGTCTGCCGAAACCGACCCTGGCCCGGTGCGTCAGTGAATGACGGCGGCGGCGAGGAACCGCACCAGCGATCCGCTCTTGAGCCGGAACACGCCTTCGCCGACGCCGACCGCGCCGTCGAAGTCGGCGCGCGTCATGTCGATCTCGGTCGGACCGTGCCGCGCTTCGAGCACGACGTCGTCGGCGACGGTGAATTCGTCCGGCACGCGCAAGTAGTTTGCCTCGTACAGGACATCGTCGATGAGCACGAAATCGGCGCCGTTCATCGTCTCGAAAAGATCGCGCGGCGGCAGGGCCTGGATGCAGGTATTCATCTCGAAGGCAATGGTGGGGGCGGCATCGCCCGGCTTCAAGCAGCGGGGCTCCTTGCCGCCCTCAACGCGCAGCGAGGCAAAAGGGGTGACAGGCTCGGCTATCAGTCCGTTGAAAATCCCACGGTGTCATCCCGAGGAGCGAAGGCGACGAGGGATCTGCTTTACGCAACTCGCTGGTTCGACGCGAAAGCGACCGCGGGGACCCGCAATTCGAGGGCGCCAGCCGCTACGCGACGAGCGCGCGGACGAAGTTCGGCAGCGCGAAGGCGGCGCGGTGGGTGTCGCCGTTGTAGAACGAAAGCTCGCCGATGCCCCGCTGCGCGATGCGGCGGTCGACCTCAAGCGGGGTCATCGTGCGTGGGTCGAGGACCGGCGCGCAGCACGCCATCATCCACATGCCGCCGTACAGCGGCACCGAGGTCAGGTACGGCGCCACGACCGCGAACGCGCCGCGCAGGCCGGCGAGTGTGGCGCGGATGCGCTCGG
>JADLEZ010000337.1 GCA_020845855.1 Burkholderiales bacterium | reverse complement strand
GTCTGCACGCTGGAGCGACCAGCCCATGGAGATGAACGTGCGCTGCGCCGCCATTTCGCCTGCCAGCGCGCGGATGCGCCCGGCCCGAACGCCGCAGATGCGTTCGGCCCAATGCGCCGACTTGGGCACCCCGTCGTCTTCGCCGCGAAGATAGCGCAGCAATGCGTCGGAACCGACGCAGCAGCGCTGCAGGAACTCGCGATCGTGCCGGCCACTCGCCACCAGCTCGTGGATGAGTGCGAGCAGGAGGGCCGTGTCCGTGCCGGGAACGATGGAGAGCCACTCCGCGTCCAGGAACGCCGGCATGTCCGTGCGCAGCGGGGAAATGCCGACAAAGCGCACGCCCACCTCGCGCGCGCGCCGCATCCACGCCAGGGATGCATGGTCCGCGCAGCCGCCCGATTCCACCTGCAGGTTCGTTGCGCGCAGGCCGCCGAAGCAGACCATGAGCTTGGTGTGTCCTGCGATCGAGGCCCAGGACGTGTCGGGGCCCCACAACGGCGCATCGGTGCCGATCACGCGCCCGAACAGCACCCTACCCGCCCCGAAGCTGAAGTTCGTCAGGTGACGCGTGTGCCCACCTCCGCAATTGAGGAACCGCGCCGCCTGCGTGCGCGCGTGGTGGAAACAGCCGGCGCTCGCCCACCCGCAGGCGCCGTTGAAGATCGCTCGGCTGCCATGCCGCTCGCGCACCCGCGCGAGCTCCCCCGCCACCAGCGCGAGGGCCTGGTCCCACGAGACCGGCACGAACGGCTCGCGGCCGCGCTGCGTCCGGTCGCTCGCGTCGCGCCCGGCGAGCCAGCCTTTGCGTACGCTCGGACCCGCGATCCGATTCGGACTGTGCACAGCCGCCGGGATCGAAGCGAGCAATGGGGAGGGATCGCGATCGCCTTCGAACGGGCGCACCTCCAGGATCTTCCGGCCATCCGTGCGCGCGCGGAACGCGCCCCAATGCGAGGACGATGTCCGCCAGCTGTCGAGACTTTTCGTGACCGAAGGAAGAGAGGGCGCAGACATGGCCGTTGCGGTTCGTCGTCGAACCAGTATGACGGCGGTGTCACGCACGAAGGGTGAGATTGCTCCGCGAAATCCAAACTGTTTGGTTATTCGGCCGCACCTTGTCGCGACGGAACCGCGCCACCTCGAGCTCGCGTTCCTCGCGCGCCTTGCAACGACATCTCAGGCGAGCCGGCGGGCCACCGATCGAAGATGCTCGGCGAAGAGCTCCGCCGCTGGGTGCAGGCGCCCATCGTTCCAGGCCATTTGCAACGGACCCAGCGCCTCACAGGGCGGCAGCGGAAGAATCGCCACGCGCCCCTCGGCCGCGTAAATCTGGGCGATGTGCTTGGGCATCAGCGTGATGGAATCGGTAACCGATAGCAGCGCGAGGTTGGCCAGCAACGACCGCGACTCGGTGGTGCTCGGCGGAGGACGCACGCCGTACGTCTCCAGCCAGTGCACCATTGCGCTGAACTCGTGCAGTGTGGCAGGCGGCAGGATCCACTCCTGCCTGGCAACGTCGCCCCATTCGAGTGTCGAGCGCCGCGCCAGCGGATGCGCCGCGCCGCTCACCACGACCGTGGGATCGGCCAGGATGTCCTCGTAGCGGATCCCGCTCGCCACGGCGCGCCGATTCAACCGGCCGATGAAGAGGTCGATGTCTCCGGCGCGCAGCGAAGCGAGGAGGTCGTCGCCTGCGCCTTCGACGAGATGCACCGCGGCATGCGGTGCGCGGCGCTTGAACTGGCGCACCGCCTCGGGAACGAGCGCGATGAGGGGCGTCGCCACGCCGCCGAGCGTCACCTTGCCGGTGATGCCGCCACCGAGACCCTCGAGCCGCTGCGCGAGATCCTCGAGCTCGGCCAGGATCGCGGTCGCGGTGCGCACGACATGCTCGCCCGCACCAGTCAGGCGCACCGTGTGGCCATGCCGCTCGAACAGGGTCACCCCGAGCGCCGCCTCCACTTCGGCAACCTGCTTGGAGATCGCCGGCTGCGTCACGTGGAAGTGCTCCGCGGCCTTGCCGATCCGGCCGAACTCGGCGACCGCGAGCACCACGCGCAGGTGGCGGATCTTGAGGCCGCGCTTCAGATAGCGCTCGATCTGTTCGCGTCCGTACGGCATGCCTCTCCAGGCGCAGCAACGTCGCTGCAGTATAACCAAGCCGTATCGATCTCCTGCCGTAAAGCTCACGCTGCGCGACCCGCCGGGCGACGATACTTGGCCGACCCCTGCAGCCGCGAGCGACGCAATGGACTTCGACTGGAGCAACCCGTACCCGACCTACCGGGCCGCCACCCACGCGCGCAACGTGGTCGCGACGTCGCATCCACTTGCCGCTCAGGCCGGCATGCGCATCCTGTGGCAGGGCGGCAACGCCGTCGACGCCATCATCGCGACGGCCGCGGCCCTGACCATCGTCGAGCCCGTGTCGAACGGCCTGGGCAGCGATGCCTTCGCCATCCTGTGGGACGGCGAGGCACTGCACGGTATCAACGGCTCCGGGCCTGCGCCGCGTGCCTGGAGCCTCGACTACTTCCGGCGCAAGTACGGAAGGGCGGATGGCAGCATCGCGCGACCGACCCGAGGCTGGGACACGGTGACCGTGCCGGGTGCCGTCGCGACGTGGGAAGCGCTGCACACGCGCTTCGGTCGCCTGCCCTTCGGCGACCTGCTCCAGCCCGCGATCGAGCTCGCTGAGCGGGGCTACGGGGTGTCGCGCGTCGTCGCTTACAAGTGGGCCGCGGCGGTGCCCGATCTGGAGCGCGAGCCCGGCTTCGCCGAGCACTTCATGCCCCATGGGCGCGCGCTGGCGGAAGGCGAGCTCTTTCGCTTCCCTGCCGCGGCGGCAACGTTGCAGCGCATCGCGCGGGCCGGTGCGCGCGACTTCTACCAAGGGGAGACCGCGCAGGCCATCCTGCGTATCGCCGGCGAGGAAGGCAGCGTCCTGGCCAACGCGGACCTGCGCGAGTTCCGCCCCGAGTGGGTAACGCCGCTCGGACAGGACTATCGCGGCTACCGCCTGCACGAGATTCCACCCAACGGACAAGGCATCGCAGCCCTGATCGCTGTAGGTATCCTGCAGCACTTCGACGTGGCGTCGTTGCCCGTCGACTCGATACGCTCGCAACACTTGCAGATCGAGGCAATGAAGCTCGCCTTCGCCGACGTGTACCGCTACGTCGCCGACCCGCGGAGCATGGAGTGCAGTCCGGAGGAGATGCTCGCTCCTGCATATCTCGCCGCGCGGGCAAAGCTCATCGATCCCGGCCGCGCAACGAATTTCGCACCTGGCGTCCCGCGTGGGGGTGGCACCGTCTACCTCACCGCCGCCGACGAGCGCGGCATGATGGTGTCATTCATCCAGTCCAACTACATGGGGTTCGGATCGGGTGTGGTGGTACGCGGTACCGGCATCAGCATGCAGAACCGCGGCGTCGGCTTCTCGCTCGACCCGAAATCCCCCAACGTCGTCGTCGGCGGCAGGAAGCCATTCCACACCGTCGTGCCGGCCTTCGTCACGCGCGACGGCCGGCCCGTCATGAGCTACGGGGTCATGGGCGGCGAGATGCAGCCGCAGGGCCATATGCAAACATTGGTGCGCATGATCGACTACCGCCAGAACCCGCAGGCCGCGTGCGATGCGCCGCGCTGGAAGCTCAACCGGGACTTCTCGCTGGACCTTGAGCCCACGTTCCCGCGGGCCGTGGCGGAAGGTCTCGCGGCAATGGGCCATCGCACGAAGTGGATCGACAACTCCTACCAGGATTTCGGCGCCGGCCAGTTCATCTGGCGCCGGCCCGGCACCGGATACATCGCCGCGAGCGACAGCCGTCGCGACGGATGCGCTGCCGCTTGGTGAGGACCGCCCATCCGTGAGCGCCTCGACCGCCGCCGGCAGCGTCAACCCGCACCAGTACCCGCGCGCAGGCGAGGTCTTCCTCGATCACGTCGGCATCTTCACCCAGGATGCCGATGCGGGAGGCAAGGCGCTCGAGCGACTGGGCTTCAGGCTCACGCCATACCGCGTGCACACGGGCGCGCTGCGCCCGGGCGAGCCGAGCGCGCCGCTCGGCACCGCCAATCGCAGCGCCATGCTCCGCGTCGGCTACGTCGAGATGTTGTGTCCCGTTGGGCACACGCCGTTGGCTGCGCAACTGCGCTCGTGTCTTGCGCGTTACGCGGGGCTGCACCTCGTCGCATTCACGGGAACGGACGCGGACGAGCATCATGCGGCGCTTGTCGCGGACGGGATGGACCCGGCACCGATCGCGCGCGCGGAGCGCACGCAGGCAACCCCCGAAGGCGAGGTGGCTATCCGTGCCCGCATCGTGCGCCTTGCGCCCGAGGCCTGGCCGGAGGGACGGGTGCAGATGGTCTTCCCGCAGATGTCGGCGGACGCGGTGTGGCACGCCGACCTCGTCAAGCACGCCAACGCCGCAGACCGCTTGGGCGACGTGCTGCTCGTGGTCGACGATCCTTCCG
>JADLEZ010000336.1 GCA_020845855.1 Burkholderiales bacterium | reverse complement strand
GCGCGCTGGCAGACGGCATCGGGCGGCATTTGCAGGAAGTCGTCGTTGTAGACGTCGAAGCAGTAGTTGCCGGTGTAGCCGATCGTATCGAGCCGCGAGACGAACTGCGCCAGCGCCTCGCTGTGAACTCCCTCGCCGGGAAACACCCGGAAGTGCGTCGCGGTCGCCTCCTCCTCCTCGACGGAGCGGATCTGCCGCCACATGTAATCGGAGACCTGCACGAGGAACGTCTGCTCGGGGTCGAGGAGGTCGAGATCGTCGTGGGGGACGCCGGAGGCCAGCACGTCGAAGGCGTCGACCGCGGCGCCGAGGTTGGGCGCGTTGGCGCGCAGCACGAGGTCCGCGACCCGGCGGAAATCGCGTGCGGTGCGGCTCCACGGCTGCCCCTTGAACGCCACGCGGATCCCGAGCGGCACGGCCAGCATCGCGAGCTTGCGCAGGTCGCGCGCCACCAGCGCCGCGTCGTCGCTCGCGTGCCGCGACGATGACGCCTCGACCAGGAGCAGGCGGCTTCCAAGGTCGGCGCAAACCTCGAGCATCGCCTTCGCGACGTCCACCTTGTAGACATGGAGGTGGCCATCGAGTCCCTCGAAGTCGCGCAGCGCCTCGACCCCGGTGAGCTCCAAGCCGCTGTCGCGCACCGCGCGCACGCCGGCCGCGGCGCCGCCGGGATGCGAGACGACGTCCGTCGCCGCGATCATCACCTGCGAAAAGCCGGCGCGGCGCACCGCGGCGAGCTTGCTCTCGAGCGACCCGACCAGCGACGCCGTCGTCATGCCGAAGTCGTGGAAGATCATCGCGGACCGGCGTCCCGGGGAACGCTTCTCACCAGCTCGAACATCATGCCGCCGGCGAGCGGCAGGGTGAGCGCGCCCCGCTCGCCTGGCTTCACGCGCTCGGAGGAGACGAACTCGACCCCGCGCTGCGTGAGGCTCGCCGCGGCGGCGGGCACGTCGGGGGCGCCGATTCCGATTCGCTGCAAATACTCGTTCATGTCCGCGAACCGCGCGGAGTCCTCCGGCTCGATCAGCTGCAGGAAGAATTTCCGGCAGGGACTTTCGAGCACGAGTCCGCTCGGCATGATGCCGAAGCGCACCTGGTCGGGAAGCGGGCTGAAGCCCATGAGTTGCGAATAGAACTCCGCCCAGTCGGCGGTGCGGTCGGGACCGACGTACTGCACGATCCCGAAGAAGTGCATGCCCGCGATCGCCGGCGGGTGCGGGTCGACCGTGGGAATCGCCCGAAAGTCGATGTCGTAGATCGAGAACTCGTGGTAGCGATCGACGAAATAGATGAGGCTCTCGCCGACGCCGTGGATCGCCGGGATGTTGATCTCCATCGCCTGCGCCCGCACCGGCATCTCCCAGGCGCCCAGCTCGAGCGCGCGGCGAAACGCGTACTGCGCGTCGCGCACCCGCAGCGCGAAGGCGCTGATCACCGGCCGCTCGGTTGGCACGACGGTGCGCGGGACGTCGGCGGGTTGGGCGTTGACGACGAGGTTCATGGTCCCCTGCCGATACAGCTCGACCTCGCGTGAGCGGTGGCGCGCAACGGGCCGGAACCCGAGGGTTTCCAGCACGCTCCCGAGCGCCTGCGGGCGCGACGTCGCGATTTCGATGAACTCGACGCCGTCGACGCCGAGCGGGTTCTGGGACTCCGGAATCGCTTCGCGATCGGTGGCGAGACTCATCGCGGTTCCTCGCGGTCCGGCGTCCGGCGCCGGCTGGATAGGTTGTGGCGATCATAGCCCATCGCGTGCGCTCGGGCCTTCAGGGGATGAGCAGCGCGCCGAACTCGAGCGCGGCGTCCTGCATCGGGCGCAAGAAGCGCCCTGCCATCTCGTCGTCCGTCATCAGCCGTCCCTGCACGATCACGTTGATGCCGGCCACGTAGCTCCCGCCGGCGTCGCGCACGGGCACCGCCAGCGTGCACAGCCGCGGCTCCATGAACTGGCTCGCGAACGCGTAGCCCCGCTCGCGCACGGTCTTCAGGATGGCGCGCAGGCGCCGCGGGGTCGCCGGCGTGTGTTCGGTGTACGGGTGGATCCTGACGCGATCGAAGTACGCGTCGAGCTCGTCCGCCGGAAGGTGGGCGAGCAGCACATGCCCGATCGACGTGCAATACGCGGGAAGGCGCCGGCCCACGTTGAGCGTCGGCGACATGATCCGCGACGTGGTGGAGCGCGCGAGATAGACGATCTGGTCGCCGTCGAGCATCGCGACCGAGCACGCCTCGTGCAGCGCCTCTCCCAGCCGGTCGAGGATCGGCTGCGCGAGCACGGCGACCGGCGAGGACGAAAGATAAGCGTGACTGAACGACAGCACGCGCGGGCGCAGGTAGAAGCGGCGTGCTTCGTCGACGGCGACGAAGCCGAGCTTCGCGAGCGTGTGCAGGCTGCGCCGCGTGGCGGCGCGCGGGATGCCCGTGAGGTGCGCGACCTGCGCGATCGACATCCGGCGCCGCTTGTCCGACAGCGACAGCATCACCGCGAGGCCGCGGGCGAGCGCGGTGACGAAGTCGCGGTCCTCGCCCAGCCGGTCGATGGTCTCCGCGGGCAACGCGTGGTGGTCGTGCGGGCCCGGCCGCCCGCGCGCGCCCGAGACGGCGCCGCCCGTCGAAGGGGGAGGTACGCTGGCATCGGTAAGAGTCATCGAAACTCCGGATCGAAGCTGCGGCAACGGTTGCCGGTTCGCGAAGCGCGCGCCGCGCGGCGCGTTGGCAGCGCCTACGCCCTGGCGCCACAACGCGGACGATACGCCAAGTCATCGGACAAGCGTGGTCGCCTGCGCATTTTATGGGCGCTAAGCGCACACATTGCCGCGATGCGCCCTTGACCCGCCAGGCGAGGACCTCTATCGTCCCAGACATCCGTCGTGCGCGAATTTCGCGGAATCCCGCCCCGATCCCGCGGAGCGGCCGCCGCACCCGGCCTTCCTCCGAGGACGACCATGGCCACCTCCACCGAATCCCGAAAGGGCATCACCGAAGAGCAGCAACAGGAGCTCGACGAGGCGTTCGCCCGCGCGCGCAAGGCGCTCGCGGTCATCGAGACCTACGACCAGGCGCGTGTCGATCGCCTCTGCCAGGCGGTGGCGTGGGCGGTCGCGAACAAGCGCACGTTCACGCGGCTGGTCGACATGGGCATCGAGGAAAGCGGCTTGGGCGACCCGGACAGCCGCATGGGCAAGCGGATGAAAATCCGCGGCGTGCTGCGCGACGCGCTGCGCCAGAAGAGCGTGGGCATCATCGAGGAGATCCCGGAGAAGGGCATCGTCAAGTACGGCAAGCCCGCCGGCATCATCGCCTGCATCGTCCCGACCACCAACCCCGACCTGACACCCGCGGGCAACGCGATCTACGCGATCAAGGCCCGCGACGCCGTGATCTACTCGCCGCATCCGCGCTCGAAGAAGACCTCGTTCGAGACCGTTCGGCTCATGCGCGAAGCGCTCGAGCGCGAGGGCGCGCCCGCGGACATCCTGCAGTGCCTCACCAAGGTCAACATCCCGATGTCGCAGGCGCTGATGGCGCGCGCCGACCTGATCATCGCCACCGGCGGCCAGCCGATGGTGCGCGCCGCCTACAGCTCGGGCACCCCGGCCTACGGCGTGGGCGCCGGCAACTCGACGATGATCATCGACGAGACCGCGAACGTCGAGGAGGCCGCCCGCAACACGCGGCTGTCGAAGACCTCCGACTTCGGCTCGGGCTGCTCGGCCGACGGCAACTTGCTGATCGAGGCTTCGATCTTCGACCGGATGCTCGCGCAGCTGCAAAAGGAAGGCGGCTATCTCGCGAGCGAGCAGGAGAAGGCGCTGCTGCGCAAGGCCATGTGGGACGACGAGCGGCACCGCACGTCGAACACCGTCGCGATCGCGCCGCAGGAGCTCGCGAAGATCGCCGGGTTCGCGATTCCCGCCGACCGCAAGTTCATCATGGTGCACGGCGATGGCATCGGCAAGGAGCACCCGTTTTCGGGCGAGAAGCTCACCACGCTGCTCGCCGTCTACAGGTACTCGGGCTTCGACCAGGCACTGTCGATGATGCGAGGCATCTACGAAGTCGGCGGCAAGGGCCACTCCTGCGGCATCTATTCGTTCGACCGGAACCACATCGACGCGCTCGCGCTCGCCGCGCCGGTGTCGCGCATCATGGTCCGCCAGCCGCAGTCGAAGGCCAACGCCGGGGCGTTCAACAACGGCATGCCGATGACCTCGAGCCTGGGCTGCGGCACTTGGGGCGGCAACGTCGTCTCCGAGAACGTGCATCTGAAGCACTACCTCAACACCACCTGGGTGTCGGTGCCGATCAAGGAGGACAAGCCCTCCGACGAGGAGCTCTTCGGCTCGTTTTACGACCCCGCCTGCGAGGCGGAAGTCGAGATGATCACGACCTAACACAACCCGGACCCTACATGCCGACCAAGCCCGCCGAACAACTCCTCGCCGACGCCTCCGCCTGGTGGGACACGTCGATCATCGACATCCACCCGGGCAAGATCGCGATCCGCGGCTATCCGATCGAGCAGCTGATCGGGCGCGTGCGCTTCCCCGAGATGATCTGGCTCATGCTGCGCGGCGAGCTGCCGACGGCGGCGCAAGCCGAGCTTCTCGAGGCGGCGCTCGTCCCCGGCGTGGATCACGGGCCGCACGCGCCGTCGATCGCGATCTCGCGCATGGCGGTCACCTGCGGGCTGCCGGTCAACGGCGCGATGGCCTCGGCGATCAACGTGCTCGACGACATCCACGGCGGCGCCGGCCAGCAGTGCATGGAGCGCTACCGCGAGATCGATGCGGAGGCCGGCAAGAAAGGCGATCTCGTGGAAGCGGCGGCGAAGGTCCTCGCGAAGCATCGCGCGGCCGGCGAGAAGATCATGCCCGGGTTCGGCCACCGCTTCCACCCGACCGACCCGCGCGTGGCGCCGCTCTACGAGCTCCTGCGGCGCGCGGAGGCCGATGGCGCGATCGGCGGCCGCTACGCGCGCATCGGGCGCGCCGTCGAAGCTGCGTTGAAGGCCCACAAGGGCAAGACGATCACGATGAACATCGACGGCATCACCGCCGTGATCTTCTGCGAGCTCGACTTCGAGCCGGAGCTCGGCCGCGGGCTCTTCATCCTCTCGCGCTCGGTGGGCATTCTCGCTCACGCGTGGGAGCAGAAGCAGCGCGGTCGCCGGATCATGGGCCCGATGCCGCCGGAAATCCCCTACCGGTACAGCGGCGCCGCGCGCCGCGACCTGCCGGACGAATTCGCCTCACGCGCGCCGCGAGCCCCCTAAATTGGACAATATGGCATTCGCTCGTTGCTCCCTATACCCGTGTCATCCCGAGCGAAGCGAGGGATCTGCTTTCAGCCAAATCGAGGAACCCCGATGAACGACACCGTCGCCCAGCAGCTGGTCCGATATCTCGAGGCCCGCGGCGTGCGGCACATCTTCGGCCTGTGCGGCCACACCAACATCGCCGTGCTCGCCGCGCTTTCGAAGAGCCGCAAGATCCGGTTCGTCAACTCGCGCCACGAGCAGGTCGCCGCCCACGCGGCCGACGGCTACGCCCGCGCGACGGGCAAGGCCTCCGTGCTCCTGACGCACCTGTCGCCGGGGCTGACCAACGCCGCGACCGGCGTGGCGAACGCCGCGCTCGACTCGATCCCGATGGTCGTAATCGCCGGCGACGTGCCCACGCACTACTACGGCAAGCATCCGCACCAGGAAGTCAACCTGCACGCGGACGCCTCGCAGTACGAGATCTACCGGCCGTTCGTCAAGCGCGCGTGGCGCGTCGACTCGGCGCATCTGCTCCCCGAGATCCTGGAAAAGGCGTTCACGCTGGC
>JADLEZ010000335.1 GCA_020845855.1 Burkholderiales bacterium | reverse complement strand
CGCCGTTCAGGAGCGCTCAGGCAGTCCGATCGCGGTGCTGGGGTATTCGGGCACCGTCGCGATCGGCCACATCCTGCTCACGACCTGGGGCACCGTGATCGTCAGGCTCATGAGCTGACGTCGGGCGCCGCGCGATCCGCCACCGGCCCGGCGTAACGCCGGTCCATCGCCGGAACGCGCGCATGAACGGAGTCACCCCGGCGTAGCCCAGCGTCGAGGCGATGTCGTCCAGCGAGGCGCTCGTCCCTTCGAGAAGCTGGCAGGCGACCTCCCGGCGGACCGTGTCGAGCACCGCCTGGAACGTTGCGCCCTGCGCCTTGAGGCGGCGGTTGAGCGTGCGCCGGTGCATGGCGAGCATCTGCGCCGCCGCTTCCCCCGACACGTCGCCCGACACGAGGAGCCTTCGCACCGCACGCGTAAGTTGCTGGAGCAGCACGCCGCGATCCGCGGCCTCGGCGCCGCGCCTCGCCGCCGCGAGACGCGCGGGATCCGCACCCGCCACGGGACGCGACATCCATGCGGCGGGAAAGCGCAGCACGGACTGCTCGGACTCGAAGCGAGGTACCACATGGAAGTGCGAGCGGTAGGGTGCGACATCCGCAGGTCTTGCGCGCGACAACAGCACCTGGGAAAGCGCGAACCCCGGCCCGGCGAGCTCCCGAACGAAGTTGAGCCCCCCCGCGAGAAACGCATCGAAGACGAGCCCCGTTCCTTCCACCCGCGCGTGGTAGATCGCGTATCCCAAGTCCACGACACCGCCCTGCTCGACCAGGAAGGCGAACCCGCCGCCGCTGTTCAAGTGCTGGTAGACGGTCAGGGTGCGCAGCGCCTCGCCGAGCGTGGGACAGTGACGCACCACCTCCCCCAGGAGTCCCAAGTCGGCCATGTGCCACATGCGGCCGGCGAGCAATCCCACATGGGGGCAGGCCGTACGCTCGGCGATGCGCGCCAGCAGCGTCCCCAGCGCCGGGTAGGGAATTGTGCGCTCCGGGGAGGCCAACGCGTCCGGAGGCAGCCCCGCCAGCGCGAGCGTTGCCTCCGGGTCGGCGCCGAGTTGCCGCATGAGGGCCGGTAGCTGCGTGAACGCACCCACGCGCTGCGTGCCGCGCGCTTCCACCCAATCGGCAGAGGTCGTCTTGCGAATCGTCGACAGCCGCTCGGGCGCGTCGTGTCGGGTTTTGCTGGATCGTGGCGTCACGCGCCACCGCTGTGTTCGTAACGAGACGGCGGATTGTACGCGAGGCGCGGCCTCCGAAGCCGGCCGGGCGGTCGAGAACTGCAAGGACAGCGTGTCCGACGAGGCGCAGTATCGGGGCGCGGAACGAACACGAACCGCCTCCAGCCGCGCCGCATGCCAGAAGACCATCCCTGCGCCGTCGTGATCCGCCGCGATCGCATCGTGGCGGGCCGCGGAACCGTCGTGCATGCCGCCGGCGCGAACGTCACCCTCTTCCTGATCGACGGCATCGTCCACGCGATCGACGATGCCTGCCTGCGGTGCGGCGAGTCGCTCGGCGCGGGCCGGGTGGCGGCCGGCCTCGCGATCTGCACCGGCTGCGGCTGGGCGTACGACATCGCGAGCGGCGCGGTCCAAGGTGTGCCGGCGTTGTGCGTCGAGCGATACGCGGTCCGGGTCGACGACGCGAACGTGTTCGCCGCGCTGCCCGCGCCGCCGCTCGACGGCCGGGCGGCGGATGAAGTCGCCAAAGTGCGCGAGGAGAAGGCCAAGGCGGCGCCGAAGTGACCCGGGCAAGACGATGCCCGCCCGCGACGGGCTTGGCCCTGGCCGGTCACGCTCGTTATTTGCTCCGGGGTGAAGGGGTGACGTTGGCGCGGAGCCAGGGCACGAGAGCTTCGAAGCGGAAGCTGCCCTGTTCATAGAGCGACGAGATGAAGCGGTAGGTGTCTTCGGGCCCCGCAGTCAACTGCGCATCGTTGATGGCGAGGAACGTGTAAGTGGCGGCGAAAGCAACACGCTTGTTTCCGTCAATGAAGGGATGATTCTGGGCGAGGCTCTCCCAAAGGGCGGCGGCCTCCTCGATGAGATCCGCGTAGTAGCCGGTTTGGGGACGATAGAGCGCTGCGTCGAGGAGCCCGAAGTCTCTTACGCCTGGCGATCCTCCGTAGCGCTCTATCTGGTCGGCGTGAATCGCTAGAACCTCTTGTTGCGTGAGGTAGTCGGTCATTTCGCGAGCTTCTTGTAGAGCTCGGCGTATTTATCGTGACTGGCGAGGTACGCGCCCATGACATGCGCGCGCGGCCGCGCATGCTTGCGCTTCTCAATAAGATCCGTGAGGGCCTCATCGACAAGCGCCTGCAGTTGTCGTCCTTCCGCTTTGGCGATGGCGCGTACCGTGGCGAGCACTTCCGAATTGACCTGGGTGGCGAATTTCTCGCGGTCTTGGGACATGGCAAGCCTCCTGACCTTGATTCCACGTTATCATGACATATCATGATGTGTCCAGAAATGTTCAGTCAAGCCCGCTTCATGCTGAGCGTGCCGGCTCAGGGCCGGAACCAGGCGTTGCCGATGACGAAGTAGAACGCCGTGGTGCCCGGGCTCGCGGCCACGTCGATGCCCACGTGCAGGCCGAACTTGCGCGCGAGCTCGTAGCGGAAGCCGGCGCCGCCGCTGCCGACACTTTGCTGAAACGACCGGTTCGTGCGCTCCGTCCATGCGCGCCCTGCGCCACCGAACGCGACCACGCTCCAGCGCCCGTGGAACTGCCAGCGCGCCTCGAGCTCGATCGACGCCACCTGGTCGCCCTGGTACCGCATCGCCGGCACGCCGCGCAGCATGATGAACGGGCGCAGGAAGAACGGCGTGCCCTGCGACGACCACGAGTACGTGCCGTTGGCGCCGAGGGTCACGTCGTGGCGCAGCGGATGCCAGCCGAGCAGGACCTGGTCGAAGCGCTCGAAGTCGACGGACGCGCCGAGCGCCTCGCGCGAGGCGAGATACGCGGACTCCGAGTAGACGCCGCGGGTCGGCGTGAAGACGTTGTCGCGCGAATCGTACTCGAGGATCGCGGTGGGCGCGGAAACCGTGACCCGAATGCGGTCGGCGAGATCCGGAAACAGCGGCTCGTCGCGCAGGCGCGGGTTCACGCTCGCGTAGACATAGCGCACGCCGGCGGCCCACGGCGATTTCGGCGCCAGTTGCCAGTTCGCCTGGCCTACCGCCGCCGCGAATGTCAACGAGTAGCGCACCCCTTGATCGCGCGACGACGGGCCGCCGGACAGGCCATAGAAGTCGAGGTTCACCTGCCCGGCACCGCCGCCGGCGAGCGTGCGCAGGCGGCCGTCGAGGAAGCGGCTGGAATCGCCGCCGAATCCCGCCCAGGTTCCGTTCTGCGTGACGAGGCCGCCCACCGCGGAAATGTTCGGGCGCGCCCATCCTTCCTCGCCGGCTTCCTTGCGCGGGCGCAGGAACAGGCCGGCGCCGCCGCCTCCATAGCCGACCGCCGGCTCGGTCACCACGATCGGCACCGGCAGAAAGCCGCGCGGGTTTTCGAGGAAGTACGACAGGTCGAACTGTCCGTCTTCAGGATCGAGGAAACGCGCGCGTCCAGTGCGCACGGGCACCGGCGATGTCGTGGCGGAGTCCGCTGCGGCCTCCACGTCGCGTAACGGTGCTGCTGCGCCTTGCGCAACGACCGCCGCCGGCGCGACGGTGCACGCGAGTGCTACGGCGACGCATGCCGCGCGCCGGAATGGGTACCTCATCGGGGGATTACGCTGAAGACGACGACGCTACGATTCTACCGCGGCGGCAGCCCCGGCACCTCGAATACGCGCCAAGGCGAGCGTACGCCCACCCGGCAGGCTCCACACGAAACAAGCGAGAGTCGCCGAAGTCAGTGACTCGCGCGGTCGCCTCCACCCTGGCCGGGCAGATAGACCGACTGGCCGGCCACCAGCGCCCTGACCGGCAGGCCCAGTATCGCCGAGGGCAGGATCGTGATTCGTCCCGCCGTCTGTCCCGCCTTGTCGAGCAGCAGGTTGGTCGCCCACTTCGCGGTGACGTTGGTCTTCTCCATCCACTCGGCGGTGTGCGTGATCGACACGATGTCGCCGATGAACAGCAAGTTGTCGATCGGCGACTGGATCGTGGGCCGGTTGGCTTCCTCGCCCACGTGGCAATTGAGGTACGTGTTCCAGCGGTTGACGTACGATCCCCTGGGCTCGGGCAGGTCGGGGATGAACTGCTTTACGTCCCCGTAGCACAGCGCGGCGATCTCCTTGCTGGAGTTGCCGGACACCTTCTCCGCCCTCGGCATGTGGGTTTCGATGACGGTGACGTTCTTGTCGACGTACTCGTTCGACCACGCCCACTGCTTGCCGTCGGCGCCCCGGATGCGCACCGAGCGGTTGATCAGCACGCTGATGTTCTCGTACCCGGTCGTGATCAGCACGGGCACCGGGCGCCCCTGGCTGTCCTTGAGCGCCCTCTCCCAGTATCCGCGGCCCTCGAACCACATCGTGCAGACGTAGACCGACTTCGATCGCACGTTCTGCAGCCGCCGGAAATACTCGCTGTTGCCGAAGGCCTCGATGTTCGCGCTCGCGAAGCGACTCAGGCCCGGCCCGTCCAGCGCACAGACGAAGTAGTCGGCCCGAAACGTCCGCTCGGCGCGCTCGCTGTCCCTGATCGGCACCAGCATGTCCGAATGGGCGCCGCAGTAGGGGCACTCGTGGCCGTGCTCCATGCCTTCGTAGATCAACTCGCCGCACACCGCGCAACGCCTGACCACGTTAGGCGGGACGGGAAGCGCCTTGACCGCGGCAACCCCGCGATCCCCGATCTCCACGCCGCCGACTTCGGTGTGATAGAAGATCTCGCCGCCGTGCGCCCGGATATAGTCGGCCATCGGCTTCAGGAAGGTCTCTGCCGTGGGGTTGCGGTAGAAGTTCATCTTGAGGTCGTCGGGGCTCCCGACGAACAGGATGATCTCCTTGGCGAGCGTGAGCGCCGACGCCTTGTCGATGCCCTCGTAGTAGCCGAGTTCGCTGAAGGAGTTGAAGAACGCGACGATGCCGGGTGTGTGACAGCCCAGCGCCTTCAGGTACGCCTCGAGCGTGATGCCGTCCAGGTACGCGGTCTGCTTGCGATCGTTGCAGTCGTAGCTCGCGAGCTTCTTCACCACCGAAAGCAGGTTCTTCCTTTCGTCGGGCGTGAGAATTCCGAACTCCGACATATAGGACAGAAGCTGCAGCCGGTCGTAGGGCGCCGGCCAGCTCGGCATGGGAATCACGGCCGTGCCGTTCGTGCGGTCTTGATAGTGATAGATGCTCATGTCGCCCGGCGCATCCGCCAGCGGCCAACCATGGCGCCCGAGGAACTCCCGCAAGTTGTGGTAGTAGCCCCAGACGCCGTGCACGCCGTGCTCGCGGATGTATCCGGGAAAGGACGGATCCTCGTCCTGCGGCCCGAAGTGCTTGTCGCGCCAGGATTTGAGCTTGCCGCCCGGAGTGTGGCTCTTCTCGAGCACCGTCACCTTGAAGCCGCGCGAAGCGAGCTCGACGCCGGCCTGCATTCCCGCGAGCCCGCCGCCCATGACCACGACGCTCTTGCCATTGGGAGGCAGCTCGACCTGGTTTTCCTTGATCGACGGATAGGGATTGTCGAGCTCGCCCCTGCTCGACAGCGGCACCGCCAGCGCGCCCGCCGCAGCGAGACCTCCGGCGAACCATCCGGCCCTCGTGAAGAACTCCCGTCTCGTCGTCATGGCCCGCGTTTCCCCGTCAGCAGATGTGCAAACCCCGAAGCGTCCTTTCGTGTCGGACGACCGCGTTCGCTGGCGGTCACGTGCCCGGCGCGAACAGCCATTTGCGCTTGTTGAACAGATACGTCAGCAGCCTGCGGTACTTCTCCGGCATCCAGCGCGACAGCGCCCACATCACCCCGGCATCGGCCTGCGGAAGCGAGAAGAGCCGTCCCTTCTCCATGGAGCGGATGCTGTAGCGCGCCACGGACTCCGCGGTGATGCTCGTCTGTTTGATCTTCGCCATGATCCCCCGGCCGGCGACACTGCTGCATTGCCTGATGCGCTCGTTGTCGGCGATGTTCGAGCGGAACGCCGATGCGCAACAGACGGTCACGTCGATGTTGTCGACGATAAGCTCGGTCTTGAGCGTTGCCGATATGGCGACGACCGCTGCCTTGGTCGCGTTGTAGCTCGCCATTTCGGGCAGGCAGAGCAGGCCGGCTCCGGACGCGACGTTGAAGATGTGGCCCTTGCCGCCCTTCTTGAGCACGGGAATGAAGGTGCGGCAGCCGTAGATCACGCTCCACAGGTTGACGTCCACGAGCAAGCGCCAGTTCTCGAGCGTCAGGCCGTCTTCCATGCGGCCCGCATCCGCGACGCCGGCATTGTTGACCAGGACGTCCAGGCCCTGCCACGCTTCGGTAACTCGGTGCGCAGCCGCTTCGAACTGCTCGCAGCGCGTCACGTCGAGGACCATTTCCAGCGGTTCGCCGCCGGCCGCCCTTACCGCATCGGCAGTCTCCTTGATCCTTGCCGCGTCGAGGTCCGTTACAGCGACCTTCCAGCCGCGGCCCGCGAACTCGAGCGCAAGCGCCTTGCCGAGCCCGCTGGAAGCGCCGGTGATGAGGACCCGCTTCTTGGGAAAACTCTGTTCCAGTGTGCGCATGTGTCGATACCCGCTGTCGTCACGAAGATTCCGGAGACTCGCTTGCCCCGGTGCGGCAACGTTAGACGCTTTGGCCAGGACGGTATTGACGGTCGATGACAGTCGCTTGACATTTTGTGAAAGGGTCGCCAGGTCGCGGTCGGTGCACCGGCAGGCGGCGGCAACGAACAATCGAGCGACGAAATGTCAAGCCGATGAGGCGTGGAGTCAACCGCGGCGGGCTTGCCGGAGCGCCAAATGACGCCGGAGTTGTCTTCGCGCGTGAACCGGACACCAGATCTCACATGAACGTTCAATCCAAAGCGGCAGCCGTGCGCGATGCGAGCGAGAAGCGAACCCGAACGATCGAGGAGCTCGACGGCGTGGTGATCCGTTTCGCCGGTGATTCCGGCGACGGCATCCAGCTCACCGGCAACGAGTTCTCCAAGTCCGTCGCGAGGGCCGGTCACGATTTCGCCACCCACCCCGACTACCCCTCGGAGATACGCGCACCGACTGGCACGCTGTTCGGCGTCTCCGGCTACCAAATCCAGTTCTCTTCCGGTCAGGTGTTCACTTCCGGCGACGCGCCGGATGTGCTGGTCGCCATGAATCCGGCGGCGCTCAAGGCCAATCTCGCCGACGTCAAGCACGGCGGGATCATCATCGCCAACAGCGGCGCATTCATCGACAACAACCTCGCCAAGGCAGGCTACCGCGGCAATCCGCTCGACGACGGCAGCCTCACCGACTTTCGCGTGCACAGGATCGACATTTCGGGCCTCACGGCCGCGGCGCTGGCAAGCTCCGGCATGTCGAAAAAGGAGATCGGCCGGTGCAAGAACTACTACGCACTCGGCTTGATGCTCTATCTCTACGGACGTCCGCTGGAAGCGGAAGAGGAGAACATCCGCGCGAAGTTCGCCAAGACACCGCAGCAAGCCGAAGCCAACGTCACCGCCCTGGGCGCCGGCTATGCGTACGCCGAATCGACCGAGATGTTCGTGACCACCTACCAGGTGCGCGCGGCCGACATCGAGCCGGGCCGGTACCGCAGCCTGACCGGCAACCATGCCGCGGCACTGGGCTTCGTCGCAGCTTCCGAGCTCGCCAACGTGCCGCTGTTTCTCGGCTCGTACCCCATCACGCCGGCCACCGACATCCTGCACGAGCTCTCCGAGCTCAAGCACTTCAATGTCACCACGTTTCAGGCCGAAGACGAGATCGCCGCCGTCTGCTCCGCCATCGGCGCTTCCTACGGCGGCGTGCTCGGCATGACCACGACGTCCGGCCCGGGCATGGCCTTGAAGACCGAGGCGCTCGGCCTCGCCGCGATGCTGGAACTGCCGCTGGTGATCGTCAACGTGCAGCGCGCGGGCCCGTCCACCGGCCTGCCGACCAAGATCGAGCAATCGGATCTGTTGCAGGCCGTTCATGGCCGCAACGGCGAGTGCCCGATTCCGGTGATCGCCGCGCGATCGCCGGCCGACTGCTTCGACTGCGCGATCGAGGCGTTCCGTCTCGCGCTGAAGTACATGACGCCCGTGATCCTGCTTTCCGACGGCGGCATCGGCAATGCCGCCGAGCCGTGGCGAATCCCCGATCCGGCGAAGCTCGCGACGTTCGAGGCCAGGTTCCGCACCGATCCGGAAGGCTTCCAGCCGTACGCCCGCGATGCCAACCTGGCCCGCGCCTGGGTACGTCCGGGAACGCCTGCCATGGAGCATCGGATCGGAGGCCTGGAGAAGGATTTCCTCACCGGCAACATCTCGCACGATCCCCTCAATCACCAGCGCATGGTCGACGTGCGCGCCGCGAAGGTCGCGGGCATCGTCCGGGACATTCCGCCCTCGGCCGTGCAAGGCCCGCAGAGCGGCGACGTGCTGGTCATCGGCTGGGGCGGCACCTACGGCGCCATCGTCCACGCGCGCGAACGGGCGGAGAAGGCGGGCAGATCCGTGGCGCACTTGCATCTGCGCCATCTCAACCCGCTTCCCGCCGATGTTGGCGGGATCCTGTCCCGCTACGGGACCGTTCTGGTACCGGAGCTCAATCTCGGCCAACTCTCGCGCCTGCTGCGCGAGCGCTTCCTGCGCGAAGTCGTGCCGTTCTCGAAAGTGCAGGGCAAGCCGTTCAAGGCATCCGAGATCCACGACCGCATCATCGAACTCTGCTGACGAGACGATCCATGAACCGGATGACCGAACCCGCGCTGCTCGCCAAGAAGGATTTCGAATCCGACCAGGCCGTGCGCTGGTGCCCGGGCTGCGGCGACTACGCCGTGCTGGCGCAGATCCAGAAGCTGATGCCGACGCTTGGCATCCCGCGCGAAAACTTCGCCTTCGTTTCCGGCATCGGCTGCTCCAGCCGGTTTCCCTACTACATGGAAACGTACGGCATGCACAGCATCCACGGCCGCGCGCCGGCGATCGCCAGCGGCCTGAAGATCGCGCGACCCGAGCTCTCCGTCTGGGTGGTGACGGGCGACGGCGATGCGCTCGCCATCGGCGGCAACCACTTCATCCACGCGATGAGGCGCAACATCGGGCTCAAGATCATCCTGCTCAACAATCGCATCTACGGCCTGACCAAGGGGCAGTGTTCGCCGACCTCGGAGTTCGGCAAGCGAACCAAGACCACCCCCATGGGCAGCATCGATCGTCCGTTCAATCCGGTTGCCGTAGCGCTGGGCGCCGGCGCCACGTTCGTCGCCCGCACCGTCGACAGCGACCTGCAGCACATGCAGGAGACACTCAAGCGAGCCGCCGAACACGAGGGCACCGCGTTCGTCGAGGTGCTGCAGAACTGCATGGTGTTCAACGACGGGGCTCACGCCGCGATCAGCGACCGCAGCACGCGCGACGACGCGCGCCTGTTGCTCGCGCACGGCAAGCCGCTGCTGTACGGGACGGGTGGTAACAAGGGCATCGCCCTGCGGTCGTTCGAGCCGCGCAGCGTCACCCTCGCCGAGGGCGGCACCACGCTGGACGACGTCGTGGTGCACGACGAGCACGCGGCGAACGGCGGTCTTGCGTTCTTCCTCTCTGCCCTCTCGGCGCCGCTGCCGGTTCCGCTCGGCGTCTTCCGCGCGGTGCGCCAGCCGGTCTACGAAAGGCTCAACGAAGAGCTTGCCGCCGACGCCCGACGGCAAAAAGGCCGGGGAACGCTCGCGAAGCTGTTCGACAGCGGCGACACGTGGACCATCAACTAGGCCCCCTCCTGGCCCTAACAGTCTGTGGAATTTCGCGACCGTATCTCCAATCCGGCGTCATCCTTCAGCGGAGCGAGGGATCCGCTTTCGCGTCGAATCAGCGAGCTGCGTAAAGCAGATCCCTCGTCGCCTTCGCTCCTCGGGATGACACCGTGGGATTTTCAATGAACTGCTGACCCCAACTCGACCAGCGCACCGCAGGCCTGCTGCGGTTGCCGTGATGGAGACTATCGTGGACTTCCTGACTCCGAAAAAGACCGTGCAGTTCCTGCTCGAGCATCCCCAGGCGTTGTTCATCGACTGCCGGAGCGAGCGGGAGTTTCGCTTCGTCGGACACCCCGCCGGAGCGTCGCACGTCTCCTGGAACGACGGCCCTGCCTGGGAAATCAATCCCGATTTTGTCGACGAGGTAAGAAAGCTCGCCGGCGACCACCGCGATCGTCCCCTGGTGCTGATCTGTCGCGACGGCAGCCGCTCGGTCGAGGCCGGACGGGCGCTCGAAGCCGCGGGCTTCTCCGGCGTGCGCGCCGTGCTGCACGGCTTCGAGGGAGATGTCGGCGCCGACCTGCAGCGCGGCAGCGTGAACGGCTGGCGTTTCGATGGCCTGCCGTGGGGCATGAGCGGTTGCGGAAAATGCGGCCCGTAGCCACTTGTCGCATCGAGCGATACCGGGGGTCGCTTGCCGTCAGCATCGCGCTGACTTTGTTGTTCGGCTTCCTGCACCGGCTGCCGCTCGCAAGGCAAGGCAGGAGCGCCTGACGCCTGAATTCAGCGGCGCGCGCCGTCGCGGCGCAAGGCATCCGCCTGGAACTCGGCCCACTTGCCTCGGATGCCGAAGCGAGCTTGACATTTCGTGATGTCGCGCGTGCGCCGTGTCGGCTGGCTCTCGGCCGACTGAACAACGATCGTGAGGATCGCAACTCTGCTCGCGCGCGGTCGCGCGCGAGATAACGGATCAGCGCACCGCTGCCAGGCAGTGCTCGAGCCACTGCGCAGTGAGCTTCTCCTGGAGCGAGTTCTGGCGCAGCCGGTCGGACAGGGCGTGAAAGTCGACGCAGTCGAGCGGCTGGT
>JADLEZ010000334.1 GCA_020845855.1 Burkholderiales bacterium | reverse complement strand
CTTCCTCAAGGCGGCCGCGAAGGCCGCCAAGACCACCGGCGTCGTGCTGCTGCTGATCGGCGTATCGGCGATGTTCCAGTACCTGATGGGGCTGTATTCGGTCGCCGACTTCATGGGTGAGTTGATCGCGAGCGTTTCGACGACGCCATGGGTCGTGTTCCTGATGATCAACGTCATCCTGTTCGTGCTCGGAACGTTCATGGACATGGCGGCGACCATCCTGATCTGCACGCCGATCTTCCTGCCCATCGCGATGAAGTTCGGAATGGACCCGGTGCAATTCGGCATGGTGCTGCTGATCAACTGCGCGCTGGGCCTGAACACCCCGCCGGTGGGTACCGTGCAGTTCGTCGGCTGCGCGATCGGCGGCGTGTCGATCGGGACGGTGATGCGCACGATCCTGCCCTTCTACGCGGCGCTGATCGCGGCGCTGCTGATCGTCACTTACGTTCCCGATTTTTCCCTCCTGCTGCCGAAGCTGTTGCTCGGCTACAAGAGCCCCGTCGGCGGATAGGGGCGCGGATGGCGGCCAGGCGCTTGGAGCGTGACGTCCAGTGTGTCGTCGACGCGCGCAACACCACCGGCGAGTCCCCGGTGTGGTCGGCGCGCGAGAACGCGCTGTACTGGGTCGACATTCCCGCGGGCCGCGTCTGCCGCTGGCGACCCGACACCGGCGAGCAGCGCGTCTGGACGCTGCCGGCGGCGGTCGGCAGCATAGGGCTGCGCGAGCGCGGCGGCCTGGTCGCCGCGATGCGCAGCGGATTCCATCTTTATGATCTCGACACCGGGCAGCTGACGCTGCTGTGTCACCCCGAGCCCGACCTTCCCACGAATCGGCTCAACGACGGAAAGGTGTCGCCGGAGGGCCGCTTCTGGGCCGGCACGATGGACGAGCGCCCGAAGAAGGACCCGGTCGGCGGATTGTATCGGCTCGATCCGGATCATCGCTGCACGCGGATGGCCGGACAGATCAAGGTGTCGAACGGCCTCGCGTGGAGCCCGGACGGCCGCACGATGTACCACTCGGACTCGCGCGGCGGCGCGATCTTCCGCTACGACTACGAGCCTGGCGCCGGGACGATCGGGCCGCGCGCCGTGTTCGTCACGATGCAGCCCGAGTGGGGCCGACCCGACGGCGGCGCGACGGACGAAGAGGGCTGCTATTGGAGCTGCGGCACGGATGCGGCGCGCATCAATCGCTTCAGCCCGCGCGGCGAGCTGATCGAGTACGTCGCGTTGCCCATCGCGCATCCGACGATGCCTTGCTTCGGCGGGCCCGGCCTGCGCACGCTGTACGTGACGTCGCTGCGCGAGAACTATACCGATGCCGACATCGCGAGGACCCCGCGGGCCGGCAGCGTGTTCATGCTCGAACCCGGTGTCGCCGGCGCGCCGGTGGCGCTCTACAAAGGATGACGAAGATGACCAAGGTAGCGCTCTCCGGGGCCGGCGGCAACATGGGCCGGATTCTTCGTGTCGAGCTCCAGAAGCGCGGCGTCGACCTGCGCTCGGCGGGCGGCCGCACTCCCCTCGAGCCGCTGCGTGAAGGCGAAGACGTGATGCACGGCGACCTGCGCGATGCGGCGGTCGTCGATCGGCTGCTGCGCGGCGTCGACGTGCTGATCCATCTCGCCGGAACGAGCGTCGAGCGGCCGTTGCCCGAGATCATCGAGAACAACCTGGTCGGGCTATACCAGGTCTACGAAGGCGCGCGCCGCAACAAGGTGCGCCGCGTCGTCTTCGCGAGCTCGAACCACGCGTTCGGCATGTACTCGGTCGACGACCGGCTGACGCTCGACTCGCCGTATCGCCCGGACGGTTTCTACGGACTGTCCAAGGTGTGGGGCGAGGCGATGGCCCGCATGTACTGGGACAAGCACGGTGTGGAGGGAATTTCGCTTCGAATCGGCACCGCGATGGGCAAGCCGCCGGAGAACTTCCGTCAACTGAGCACGTGGTTCGGCACCGACGACCTGGTCGATCTCGTGATGCGTTGTATCGAGACGCCGAACGTCGGATACATCGATGCCTGGGGCGTCTCCAACAACACGCGCGCCTACTACAAGGACGTCGTCAACGAGCGCCTGGGCTATCGGCCGCGGCAGAACGCCGAGGAGTTTGCGGCCGATGTATTGAAGCAGCCCAATCCGCTCGATCCGATCGCGCAGCGGCACCAGGGCGGCCAGTTCGTGACGATGGACTTCACGCCGGTGGAGCAGCGCACGCCTCGTCCATGACATGCGGCGCACGGCGCCGGCAGAAGGGCGTCCGCTGAAGCCTTCGTTCGTTCCCGAATCCGTAGGTGAAAGGGGTTAAGCGATGTTGATGAACGATCATGATCCGGTCGAGACCCAGGACTGGGTCGATTCGCTGCACGCGGTGCTGCAGCACCAGGGGGCGGAGCGGGCGCGTTACCTGCTCACCCGCTTGCGCGACGAGGCGGCGGTGGCCGGGGCGCGTCCGGCGTTCACGCTCAATACGCCGTACCGCAACACCATCGCACCGGAGCGCGAGGAGAAGAGCCCGGGCAATCGCGAGCTCGAGCACAAGATCCGCGCGGCGATCCGCTGGAACGCGGTGGCGATCATCCTGCGCGCGAACAAGGAGTCCTCCGAGCTGGGCGGCCACATCGCGAGCTTCCAGTCCTCGGCACTGCTGTACGACATCGGGTTCAATCACTTCTGGCGCGCGCCCAGCCAGGATCACGGCGGCGACCTGCTCTACCTCCAAGGCCATTGCGCGCCCGGCTTCTATGCGCGCGCGTTCGTCGAGGGGCGGCTGACGGAAGCGCAGTTACTGAAGTTTCGCCAGGAAAGCGACGGCAAGGGGATACCTTCGTACCCGCACCCGTGGCTGATGCCGGAGTTCTGGCAGTTCCCGACGGTGTCGATGGGGCTGGGGCCGTTGATGGCGATCTACCAGGCGCGGTTTCTTAAGTACCTGGAAGGGCGGGGTCTCGCGCAGACGCAAGGGCGCAAGGTGTGGGCGTTCCTCGGCGACGGGGAGATGGACGAGCCCGAGTCGCTGGGCGCGATCTCGCTGGGTGGGCGCGAGCATCTGGACAACCTGATCTTTGTCATCAACTGCAACCTGCAGCGGCTGGACGGGCCGGTGCGCGGCAACGGCAAGATCATCCAGGAGTTGGAAGGGGTGTTCCGGGGTGCGGGCTGGAACGTGATCAAGGTGGTGTGGGGCTCGGGCTGGGACAAGCTGTTCGCGGCGGACCCGGAGGGCATCCTGCTGCGGCGCATGGAGGAGTGCGTCGACGGCCAGTACCAGGACTTCAAGAGCAAGAACGGCGCTTACGTGCGCGAGCACTTCTTCAACACCCCCGAGCTCAAGGCGCTGGTGGCGCACCTGTCCGACGAGGAGGTGTGGAAGTTGAACCGCGGCGGGCACGATCCGTTCAAGGTGTACGCGGCGTACGCGAAAGCGGTCAAGCACACGGGGCAGCCGACGGTGAT
>JADLEZ010000333.1 GCA_020845855.1 Burkholderiales bacterium | reverse complement strand
GCGCGACTCCAATCACCGCTATA
The DNA here is from genome assembly GCA_020845855.1 of Burkholderiales bacterium. Lineage (GTDB taxonomy): Bacteria > Pseudomonadota > Gammaproteobacteria > Burkholderiales > Casimicrobiaceae > VBCG01. Next base: position 35,615 of record JADLEZ010000333.1, on the reverse strand, counting down.
CGACGCGCGCCGATGTGCAGGCGGCGATGGTGGCCAAGGGCTACATCGCCGAAGGCTACGGCGACCCGCCGGTGGTGATGTGTGCGCCGCAGTGAACGCGCAGCTGTAATTTTGCGAACGCTTTGACACTACTTTGCGCGCGCTTTGACACAAGGGTTTCCCCTTGGTTGTATGTCGCGCGATACATATTTCATCTGCGCCCGACCACATGCACGTGCGCGATTGTGGCGCGCTCGTCATCGAGCGCCACCCGCAACGCGGCCACGAGTGTCAACAGCCGCCGCACCGTCATTCGCAAGCGCCTAACCTCATTGCGCGCCTGTTTCACTACCGCGGCCACTGAATTTCGTACGCCGCGGGCCAGTTCCCAGCCACCAGGCTGCGCATATTGACGTAGTACGTTTCGCCAGCGCTGAGGACAGCATCCTCAACCCCGCCGCTCGACACTCCGAAACCGACCGTTGCCGACTTTCCACCGACGTTGATCATCGGACCTTTCTCGCCGCTCGGGTCGAGTTCGTTGCGCCAGTCGCACGCGTGCTTACTGACCGTCAACTGCTTCATGCCGGGGTCGTCACGAAACTCAAACAATCGCATTGTCCCCAGATACTGCGAAGTGGGTATACCGGCGGGCACGGGGAGAGTCACGACGATCGGCGAGCCGCCGAACGTGGGCAGCTCGACGCGCCGGGCATCGCCCCACACGTGCATCAGATACTGGGTGTCAGCCGGACACGTCGGCGCTCGATCGGCGGCAGTCAGCGCGTAATTCACCGCGCCACCGAAGCGTGCGAGCGCGCCGCTCGCCTCGCGCTCGAACCACTGCCACGCCTCCTCGAGGCGGCCGAGCTGGATCAACGAAGCGATCGATGCGAACGTCTGCGCGTCGTCGCGGCGAGCGGTGATTGTTACGCGGGGGATCATGCTACTTCGCCAACGCCCACGCGACCGCACGAATCATGCCGTCCGTGACGGCGCCGGCGTCCCTGCTCGCGGTTGCGATTGCCTTCGCCCGCGCGGTCGCGTCGACGGTAACCACCCTCCAGGTGGTGGGGCATCCCATGTTGTGCCATCGAAGCCTACGGGGTTGTGAACACATCGACCGCCGCGGCGACGGCGGCCACGACTTCGGCGTCTGTGGCGTCCAGAATCTGCCGTAACGTCGCCGTCCGGTTCTGGGCGAGGACCGCCCAGATCATGCGATCGGCCATCGCAGGTGGATCCGAGAACGTTTGCGCCGCCCAGAGCAACCGCTTGGCGTGATTCGGCGTGCCGCCGGCCTCGGTACGCACGACCTCAGCTTGCACGGCGACCGCGGCAATCATGCGCTGTTGCAGATAGACGTTGTCCCTCGCTTGCACGAGTTCGAGTAGCTGTGCCATTACTGTCCCCAGAACAAGCCGCCCCCGGCCAATCCCGATGACGGCACCTCCTGCAATACCAATCCGACCGCATACTTGATCGATGACACCGCTGCGCTGAACGTTACGGAGGGCGCAGGGATCGATCCGGTGTCGCTGCTGGTGGCGATCATTGCGTGCCCGGAGATGTTCCCGACCCAGTCGACTTGCTTGGCCCAATTCGTTCCGGATACGCCGAGGGTCAAGTTATTGTTCGAGCTGGCGCTGTGGCCACCGATAAAGGCCGGCAGCTCGCCGGCAACTACGCTCGAAAGCGCCGTAGCAAGCGCGTAACTCGTGCTGCTGCTCGCTCCTGTGACGTTCTCGGAATGACTTTTCACTGGCGTTCCTGTAAAGCCGGCATCGCTGTGAAGCACGGCCATGACGCAGTCGACCTGTCCGCCGAGGAGGAAGCTCGCCGTACAGTTATCGTTGCTGTTGCCGGCGGCGATGCGCCACAGCGCACGCAGATATTGCCCGGTCGACCCGACGGTGACGAATTCCGTCCACCCAGACGAGAACCCAGTGGGCATACGGTAGGACGCGAACACGCACACCATGAGATCGCCGGCGACCACGCCGTTGTCGTAGCCATTCATGACGGCCGAATTGGCATTCGTACCCTGCTTGTGCTGACACTTGGCGGGGACGATGGAGATGCTCATGCTCCACCAGCCCAGAACAGGCCACCGCCAGCAAGATTGGAAGGCACAGCTTCCTTCAATCCGGCAAAGAAAATGAATTTGCCACCCGTGACGCCCGAACTGAACGTCACTGACGGCACATCGATATACGACGGTGACGAGTGGTGACCGATAACGCCATGCCCGACGGCGCTTCCTGACCACGCCTGGTCCACTGCCCAATTCGTGCCTGACAGACCGATGGTGATGTTCTGACTCGCTGAGTACACATCGCAACCCACGCCTACAGGGTACGTATCCGCGAATGCGACACCCGGCGTCGCCCAGAGCGCGAGCGATGTGGTGGTCGAATATTCTCCATTTACATACGAATAGGTCTTGATCGCCGGGACTCCGAACCCGGCATCCGCGGTAAACACCGCGAGCACCCCGCACACGGTGCCGCTGGACGCGAAATTGACAGTGCAATTGTCCGAGCTCGTCCCGTCCGCAACGCGGGAATACGCGTTCAGGTAGGCGCCTGCGGGACTAGCGCCACCCTCGAGCGTCCACCCCGACGGGTCACTGCCAGACTTCGCCTTGAGCGAGGCCACCATCGCAATCATCACGTCACCGGCCGCCACGCCAGAGGTGTAGCCGTCGAGCGTGATCGACGACGCGGCCACGGTGACCAGCTTGCACTTCGCCGCGACGCGCGTGACTGCCATGCTAGGCGGCCCCGATCTTCGACTGGGACTGCGTGAGGTTCGTCCCGTCGTAATAGATGGACATTAGTGTTTCTTTGTTCGCCACGCTGTTGATCGCGGGCGCGCTTGTTGCCCCCAACCAGCGCGACGACGAAAGTCCCGACCAGGTGACAGTCCGCGAGCCCGTTGCATCTTGAATCAGGCGGAGCTGGTAATACCCCACTTGCGGCGGCGTCGAAATGGTCAGCGTGGTGTTCGCGGTCAGCGTCACTTTCTGCTGCGCGCCGTTCGCGAAATCGATCGTTTTCGACGCACCGCTGTTGCCGTTGTCGTACTCCGCGCTGCGGCCCAGCACCTTGACCGCCGTGAGGTTCTTGTCACCGGCGCTCACGTCACCCGTGAGCGTGCCGCCGGCCTTCGGTAGCGCGGCGTCCGCTTTCACCCCCTGGGCGGCGGTCGCGTAGTCCCCGGCCGCGGTGGTCGCGGCCGACCCCAGCCCCAGGTTGGTTCGGGCGCCGGCCGCGGTGGTGGCGCCGGTACCGCCGGAGGCGACGGGCACCGTCCCGGCGATCGCCGACATCGCCAACGACCATGCCGCCTTCGTCCCGCTGCCCGCCACGCTCGTCACGCTGATCGTGATCGACGGATGAGTGTACGCGGTCACCGACCCGTCCATGTAATTCGTATTCGGCGCGGCGGAGTCCGCGATGCGGATCGGCGAACCCACACCAAATGCTCGCTGCGTCGATTCGGTGATCGTCAGCGTGTGGCCGCCGGTTCCGATCGTGCGACTCGTCGTCGACGTGGCCTTGTACAGCTCGCCGGCCTGGGTCGCGAGGTATGCGGCATAGATGGTGTTGAAGTCGGCAATCAGCTGGTTCAATTGCGCGATGTAGTCGGTCTGTCCGGCCGCGAAGTGGACGGTGGAAGGTAACGGCATCTAGATTTCCTCGAACAGGAATGCGAAGTTGACGTACCCGTACTGCGGCAGCGTCATCGGCTCAAGCGACGCGAGCACCGCTTGCATTTCGTGGTCTCGCTCGTAAATCCCACCCTCATCGGCGAACACGGACACGAAGACGTCGCCGTGCAAACCCCGCTTGCGGATCAAGTCGACGATTTGCCGGCGCTCGTCCTCGGTCATCCAGTCGCCGGCGACGGCCAGGCGGCGGTATTGAATGCCGAGCTCCACGTGGACGGTCCCGCCCTCGGTGCGTTGTGGCTTGCTGGTATCGACCCACTGCAGCTGCATTCCGCGCTTCGGCGCGTGCGTCACTTCCCAATAGCTGCCGACGAAGAGCCGCGACGCCTGCAAGTAGTTATCGGGTGGATTGAAGCTCAGCTCGATCTCGACATAACTGCTGTAGTAGATCTGCGGCAGCCACATCGCGATGTTGGAAAAGCCCCAGTCCGTATACACGCCCTTGCCGAGCGGGTCGACACCCCAGACGAGATCGCCGAACGGCAGCGGCCGCGGCGCGTCAACGTTCCCGCTGTCGTAGAGCACGACCATCTTGCTGGCGTCCTCGTAGACCCATACCCGCCAGCCACCATCGGCAAAATTGGTGTTGTAGAAGACCACGCACTGCACCGGCGTCTTTTCGCCGGTCCCCGATGCGCCGTCCAGATGCACACCAAGCGTAGCCACGGTGTGGTTGGCGCTCCCTCGCCAGACGACCTCGCGCTCCTTGGTGGCGAGGTTTTGCGCGGGCAACAGGGGCGCCCAGCCCGAAAGGTCCTCGATGAATGCCGTGTCGGCCGCGTTGTCGTAGATGATCCTCACACCATCACCCCGAGCACGGTCTTGCGTTGCGCGAAGCGCGCGTCGAGGCTCACGACGACCCCGTTACGGCCGCCCGCCAGCCCATAGCGCCGATGTACGAGGCGCACGGTGTCGCCGAGTCGCAGCGTCAACGGCTTGATGTTGCACGTCACGCTGAAGAGGTAGCGCGTGAAGCCCCATAGGCGCATCCGCCGCTCCGCTTCGGCCTGCGCGTCGGCCTGATTGGTGAAGAGCGACACGTACGCGCCTTCGTCCTTGGCAATGGCGCTCACCGTACTCGCGGCATCGCCCGACACTCGATAGACCCGAGCGCGCGGCACGGTGGCGGCGGTGGCGGTCGCGTTCACCGCTTTCCCCATGCTGCGGTGGGCGTTCTGGTAGGTGTTGACGTTGGTCTCGGACACGCCGCTGCCACTGCCGCCGGTGGTATAGGTGTTGGGCGAGTAGTTCCGGCCGGCGACGATGCGGATGTCGCGCACCGGCGGCAGGATCTTCTCGACGCGCAGGCCACCGACGGCGATGTCTGCGCTCTCCGTGATGGTCATCACCGGAGTCCCGTCGAAATCGAGGCGCTGCACATAGAACCGCCCGTCGCGGGTGACCGCGGAAAACGCGCCCACGGTCGCGCACACCTCGTCGACGAGATCGAGCACGGTCTTGCCGACCGCGTTGGTGTAAAGGGCCAGCAGTTGCGGGCACAGTGCGTTCAGCGTGGCGAAGCTGTCCACGTCGAGATCATCGTCGTCGAGGTACCCCAGCGCGACCACGAGATAGCGGATGATGTCGGCCGCCGTGCGCACCGGGCCATCGCCGCCGACCGCCCCCTTGGCATCGACGGTAACCCGGCCCACCGGCTGTGAGGGCAAGGTGAACGTGCCGTTGCCGAGGTCGGTGAAGGAGACCGAAACCCCGCGATCGCGCACCTGGGTGATGCCGTCGGTGCTGCCATCGTGAAACGCATAGAGGTGCGTGGCCTCGTCGAGCAGGATTGCCGGCGCATTGAAGACGTTCCCGATGGCCACCGGCATCGGCCGCATCAGCAGTGGCCCCGCCGGCACTTCGGACACGCGCAGTGGCTGCGACAGCAGATGCTGCATGTCGCGCGCCTCGACCACGAGCGTGGTGTCGTCCTGGACCCGCAGGTCGCCAATGACGCCATGCCACACCGCTCGGTAGTCGTCGCGCGACCAGGTCAGGTCGCCCACGTACAAGCGCACGCCGCGACCGATCCACGAGCGCTCGAAGAGCCAGGCATCCGTCAGCTGTGAGCTGACGACTTCGATCGCGCCAAGGTTCGCGGTAGTGCGTCCGATCAGCAGGTCGTTCATCCGCTGCACGAAGCCCGGCAGCCGTTTCACGATCGAGCGGTAGATCTGGTTCGGCCGGGAGTCGGTCGGCTTGGCGATGAACGGGTGCGTGGCCAGGTACTCGGTGCCGGTTACCGCCGACGGCGTCAAGGCCTCGACTTCGACGATCGTCGCCTTTCCGTCGGCGCTGGCATTCACCACGACGCGAATCGCCGTCGTGTACCGCGGCGCGAACGTCAGGGTGCGCTTGGCCTGGAAGTTGCCATCCAGGCTGGCCACCGTGATCCATTCGGCGCCCGCCCACACCTGCACGTCGGCGATCTTGATCTGGTGCAGGAAGCACGGCGTGGCATTCTCGACCGGCGTCACCGGCGCGCCATCCTGTCGCGAGTAGAGAGCGACCCGGTCGACGAGGTAGAGGCCATTGAACGTGACGGTGAGCGCCTGGGGGAGTGGCTGCGTAGGATCCGCGGCCCAATAGGCGCCCGCACCCGTGCGCTCGCCGTCGATCGCGGCGCTCGGCGGATACGATCCAGACGGGTCCTCGCTGGTGGCAGTGGCGGTTGCGCCCCGCGACGCGTTGGCCACGTTCACGTCAAAGCCAATTGGATCGGCGTTCAAGAGCCAGTCCAACTCGACGAGCATCACCCGTGGCCGCGACTCCGCGGCAAGCCAGGCAGCGAAGTCGGCGTCCGAGATCGTCATGGGTTCACCGACTCCTGCACCCAGACCGTGATCGGGGTGTTGGCCGCAGTCTGGAACGTCGTTGCCGCGCCTTGCTGCATGTTGGCGGCACCCGCCTGCGTATCGGCCGCGACCTTGCTCGTCTCGGCGGCCGCAGCGATCACGGCCGCGGCGTCTTTGACTGCCTGCGCACCGTCGATGAGCGCCTGCGCCGCTTCCTGCTGTTTCTCGGCGGCCACGTCCATCGCCGCGCGGATTGAGCCGAGCACCACCTGCGCGTTCGCATTGTCGTCGCCGATCTCTTGCCGGCTCGCTTCCAGCCGCTGCTGGACGAGGTCGTCCGTCTCCTCCAGGCGCTTGACGAACGCATCGTGCTGGATCTTCTGCTCTTCTGGAGACAGGATGTTGAACGCGTCCACCAAGTCCTTGTTGATGAGCTTGGCAAACTTGTCTATCTCCGCCGGATCGGTCGTCTGTTGCAACAGGCCAATGGTCTTCTCTGCCTCGTTCTTGAGGAAATCGCCCCGCTGCCCGGCGTCCAGGATGGCCATGTCGAGCTGGCGGATCGAGTCACCGAACATCGTCCCCAGACTCGTCTTGAGGCTCTCGATCTGCACGAGCACAGCGACCTGTGCATTGCGATACGCGTTCGTCGCTGCGGCAAGGTCGTTGGTCGCGCCGGTGCTGCCGTCGTACTGGCTGACCAGATCGGTGAGTGAGTCGCGCGCGAGGCCCACCTTGTCGTAGAGCGTCGTGTTCGCCGCTGCATACGCTTTGAGCGCTTCGGCCTGTGGGTCGCGATCGAGCGCCGATTGCAAACTGTCCACGGCCACCGAGAATGCGGCGAAGGACGCGGCGAACGCGGCAATCTGCGCGTCGATCTCATCGCTCACGCCGAGCGCCGCCAGCAGACCTCTGGCCATGTCCGCCGGCAATGCCGAGACCTGATCGACAAGGACCTTGAGGTCAGCCGCGTGCGCCAGCGCAGCGTTGATCTGCTCGACGGTCGCCGTCGATACGTCGATGGACGCGAGGTAGCCGGCGACGATCTCTGGCAAGTCGCTCGCCTGCAGCGCAGCAAGAACCGCGCGCATCGATTGAGTTTGCAGTTCCGCCGACAACGCTTCGTCAGTGCGGCCGACGTTCGGATTCTCGAAATTCCCGACCTGGACGCCGCCGACCCACACGCCACTGTGCACGTTGCTCGCTGCTGTGCCTTTCGGGTCGGTGCTAAACCCCTGCGCGAAGGTCGCGCTGCCCGTGCCACCGAGCAGCGCAAGCAACGACTGGTACGACGTGTTCATCCCGCCGACTGACGAGAGCATCGCCGCGTCGCTGCCGGACGGCGTGAACCAGCGGCCGCTGTTGTCGGTCCCGGAGATGCCGGGAGTCTCACCGCTCGCGGCGAATCCACCTTCTTTCGGCCCGCCGCCGGACTTGAAGAGCGACATGATCACCGGCAGGGCCACCGCGGCGATGGCGGCGTACGGTGCAGCTGTCATCAGGGCGCTGCCGACTCCTGTGAGGCTGCCAGCTCCGGCGGCAGCCCCCGCGGTTTCAACGCCGAGAGAGAGCGAGCCGGCCTGGCCGACGAGCGATGTCGAGAGGCCAAGCGATTGGCCGACGCCCGACATTGCGAAGTTGCCGACCATGCTCGAGGTGCCGCCGCTGAACGCGTTCCACATGCTGCTGCCGGCACTTGCCAGGTCGCCGAGGCCGAATCCGCCGGCGCTGGCGCTTGACGAGCCAAGGCCACCCACAGCGCCGATCAGCGGAACGATGAGCTTCTGTGCAGCGATATCGGCGATGGCCTTGATGCCCCACGCCTTGAAGTCGTCCCACAAGTTGCGGAATGCCGCGCGCCAGCCGTCGTTAATGCCTGTGGTGATGAAATCGCTGGCATAGTCGGCAACCTCGTCGATGTACTGCTGCCATTCCTTGGCGTATTGCTCCCATGCCTTGCTCTGCGCTTCGAGCGCCTTCTTGTTCGCTTCCAGCTGCTCGCCGGCGATCGTCGCATCGCGCAGCGCGATCAGCTTGTCGCGCGTATTCTCGAGGTGGACGGTGTAATCCGAATACTCGTTGCCGCTGCGCTCTACCGCCAGCTTCTCGTTGACGTGCGCGAGTTCTAGGTCGATGAGCGCGGCCTGGCCGAGGCCGACCGCGGTGTTGGCGTCGCGCTGCTTTTGGATGCGATCGTCGAGCGAGCGCTCCTCTTTCTTCCAGCCTTCATTGAGCTTCGCGAGCGCGTCAGTGCCCTCCTTCAGCGCCTTGTTGATCGCCTCCTGCTCCTTCGCCAGCACCGGATCCTTGTCGAGGATCAGGTCAACCCAGGTGTTGTACTGGTCGCGCGAGATTTTGCCGGTTTTCAGAGCTTGCTCGAGCAATTCCATTTGCCGAATCGTGTTCTTGGCCAGCCCGGTCTCGTCGGCTGCTTGTGCAGCCTTCATCGCGTCGACGAATTTGTCGACCTCGGTCCGCGCTTCCTTCACATCATCCCTTTCCTTTGGGACCCTTCCCCCAAAAAACCCGCCGCGATCGATGAGCTTCTTGCCCTCGTCGGCCGCGTTCTTGGTGGACGCCGTGGTCTTGTCGATTTCCTGCCAAAGGTCGTTGATCGCCTTCGCCGATTTTTCGCTGATGCTGGCGATGTCGGCCTTGTATTCGGACCAGATGGTCGCGGCCGACAACGGACGATCGATGATCGCCAGCAACGCACCAACACTCTTGCCAGCCATCTGCACGACTGAGTCGAAGCCAATGAGCGCCGATAGCGCGACCTTGAACGTACCGACAAGCACATCAACGACAACTCCAAGTTCGGATAGGACACCCTTCAACACCCCGCCATCTGCCGCCGAGGTGACGAACAGGTCAACGGTTCCTTTCATGGCAGGCAGCAGGATGCGCGCCAGGTCGTTACCGACGCCGGTCACCACGGATTGCGCATCGACGAGCGAAGCGTTGTAGTCGGATGACGCCTTCGCGAGATCGTCGTCCACGACGGCACCGTAGCTGCGCAACTTGTTGAGCTCGTCCTGCTTGCCAGACAGCTCTAGCAGCGACGGGATCATCTTCGCGTAGTTGCCGCCCAGCGCTACCTGCGCGGCCGCCGCGGTAGACGCGGTCTTTTCGCTCTCGGTGTAGGCAACCGCCAACTCGTAGGCGACTTGCTCGGCGCTCTTCGCCTTGCCGGAGGCGTCCGTCAGGGAAACGCCGAAGAAGTCAAGCGCGCGCGCATTCCTTCCGGTCTCATCGCTGGCTTTCGACATTCCCTTGGCGACGAAATCGAGCGTGCCCGTCATCGCGCCCAGCGTGGTGCCGTTCTTCTCGGCGATCGAGCCAAGCGCCTGCAAGTCGCCAATCGATTTTCCGGTGCCGATGGACATGTTGCGCAGCTCGTCGCCCATCGCGATCGATGCCTGCACCCAATCCCAGACCTTCCCGGCCGCGAATTTGATCGCATCCCCGATCAAATTGCCTTGAATCACGGCATCGCGCATCGCCGACTTCAGATCGTCGGTGCTGCCGGAGGCACCGCGCATCGCGTCGCGCATGGTGCTCGTGCTCGTCGCCGCACCGCCGAGCGCACTGTTGAGGTCGGCGGTGCCGGAGGCCGCCTTGCGCGCGCTGTCCCCCAGATTCGTGACGTCATCCTGCGCCGCGCGCAGCGTACCGGAGAAGCCGGAGCCGTCGGCGATCAACCGCAGGGTGAAATTGAGGTCACTCATCGGGGTTTACCGGTTCGCCGCCATTGAGCACGGGCAGCGCTGCCGCTTCCATCAGACGCACGCCGGAGAACACTTCCGCCCGGCGCTCGGGCGGGACGTCGAGGAGATCGAGCACCGCGGGGACCGACCCATAGTCGAGGCCGAGCCACAACGCCCCGACGGGGCCAACCACCACGCGCCACTGCGTCGACAGCGCCCGGAACGCCCGATCGATCTCGACGTTGTCCTCATAGAGCACGAACTCATCGGCCACCGCCTCTTCAGCCAGCTGCGCACGGACATCTTCAGGCGCGCCGAATGCTGCCAATTGTTCGTCGAGGTGCCGCGATGCCGGCAGCGTGTCACGTTGCGCCCAGCGCACCGCGGCCTCGATCAGTTTTTTGCCTTCGCCCTTGGGTTCTTCGCGATAAAGGTCTGAATGAGTGCCGGCCCCCAGCCCTCGTCGACGGCGTCGCGCAAGTGCTCGACGGTGAACGGCAGCGGCTGCCCGTCGTCACCCGGCACGCCGCGCCAGCCGACGATGATTTCGGTGAGCGCGGCCACCGTACGGTCGATGCCGTCGTCGCTGTCGTCGCGGGTCTTCGCCCAGCGTTCGACGAAAGCGTCGTACTCGGTGCGCAGGAGTCGACGGAACTCCGCCTCGAACTTCAGGGTCAGGGTGCCACCGTTCTCGGCGGCGAACTCGCACTCGACGAGCGCCCAGAAGGTCGGCGAGAGCCGCCCGCGCATGAATCCCGACATGTTATCTCCTCTCATTGGCGCCGCGTGCGGAGCTGCTGACCACCGGCGCGCGCGGGCGGCACGCCGGAAGCCGAACAGCGCTGCTACCAGACCTTGATGGTGATTTCGTCGTCGCCGACGCTTGGATTGAGGACCATTGGCAACTGATAGGCCAGCGTGTTCTCGTACGTGGTCTCACTCAACCCGCTGTAGGTGACGGCCGGTGCCGCGATGGTCACCTTGGCGCCGGCGGTCGTCCCGTGGGTGAGCGTGAACGCCTTGGGTGCGGCGTTGCGCAGATGGCTGAAGTAGTCATTGCTGGCCACCGTCACCGCCTCGACGGTGAGCGAGCCAGCCGGTTTGCGATCGGTCGGCGCCAGTGTTTCCGCATTCATCCACAGCGCATGCGAGATCTCGTTGGCCATGTCGACGCTGAACGCGGCAACCTTGGCCGCAAAGCCGCCGATGGTGAGCGTGCCAGTCCAGGCAGGGATGGATGCCAGCGGCGTCGTGAAGCCGGTGAAGACCGCATCGGTCGGCGTCGCGCCGTCCGTGACCGGCGTGTATTTGCCGACAAACCGGAAGTGATAGTGCGGCAGCTTCTTTGCCGCCATGTTGATCGACATGGTACCGGCCGCACCCGTCATCTTGTAGATGACGCCATCGCGATAGACCCAGATGGTGAGATACTCGAAGCCCGCGCTGACCGGCGCGTAGGTGACGTCGGTGCCGGCGTTGATCGTCTCCGAGAATGCGCAACCGCGCAGCAGCGGACCGTAGGCCGGCGCGGTGCCCGCAGTGCCGCTGCCTGCCATTTCCACGTCGAACTCGACCACCGCCTCCTCACCCACGAGGATCTTCTCGCTGTTACCGAAGTACGGTCGCAGGAGATTGCGATCCTCGGTCTGCACCGACAGGGGCGTGACGGTCATGTTCTTGGCGAGGATGGCGTTGAGCGCCTTGGTCGGCGCCGCGTCAGTGAACTGCACGGACTCGATCTTGGCGAGCACCAGGTACTTTTTCGGGGATGCCATAGCGCGTTACTCCTGCTCGGATGGTTCGCTGGGGAGGGTGCCAGTGATCGTGGGCCCGGCGAGGCGGGTGAGACTGCCGTCCTGGTTGCGCCGGTAGCTCCCTCCTTCGGCTGGCGCGAGGAACACCGTCTGCGGCTCGCCTTCGTCGCCGGGCGTCACGCCCGGCGCCGGGATCTGGTCAGCTGCCATCGCCGCCGCTCGCTTGGTTCGTTTGTTCATCACACGCTCCTGCGCACACCGTCGCTGGTGAAATCGTCCTGCCAGAAAAGCACCTGGTCGGTGAGGTCGAGGAGCGCCCCGCCGGCCCACTCGAAGCCGCCGAACCCCGGCGCCGGCGGCCAGCCGAGGAGCTTCGCGAATACCGCCTCGCGCAACGCGTCGCGATCGGCCGTCGCCTGCCCGCCCAGCGGGTCACGCTTGTTCTGGACCGCGATCACTACACCCAGGCGCGCCGTGAACTGCTGCTGCACGACCTGATTGCCGAACGGGTTGGCCAGCGTCGTCTCGGCCAGCGGGATCACGAACGCCGCGGGCACCACCCGAAAGCCGCCGGTGATCGCCTGCGCGTAGGCGGCGGCCCCCGCCACGTTCTGCTTGAAGGCGGCGATGGTCTTGAGCCGCGCCACGGTGCTCAAGAGGTCCATCAGTAGTCGCTCAACTGTTCCACGTTGAAGGTCCGCGCCGGCGCCGAGACCACCACCGATCCACCGGAGGGCGCCGGCGGCGCACCGCCGCCAGCGAGCGAGAGCTCGGCCACCCCGCGGGCAATCGCCTGCAGGAGGCTCACGCAGTCCTCGTAGCGCTGGCGCACTTGCTCGGTGACGCGGTCCTCGTGCAGGTAGTAACGGGCGATGTCGCAGCACATCCGGTTGATGACGTCCGGCACCGGTGCAAGCGGCAGCGGGTAGCGCGCGGCGAGGTAGCTGTCGATGAGCGCCTGGGCGTCGCTCAACGCCCGGTCCACCACCGCGGCGTCGGCAAACACGCCGCCGTCGCGATCGGTGAGCTGCGCGATCTCCTGCGCGCCGAAGCGCGTTTCGAGATCGGCCTGAACGGCATACGCCACGGGTCCCCGTCGCTACTGCTTCTTCGCCTTGCCGCCGGCCCCCTTGCGGGGGAGAGCCTTGCCGGCTGCAACGGGCTGGTCGCCTCCAGCCGACCCCGCAGACTGCACGGGGTCGGCCTTCGCGCCTCCAGCCGACCCCGCAGACTGCACGGGGTCGGCCTTCGGCTTCTCGGGGGGGGTGTTCGCTGCGCCGATCGTCGTCGGTTCGACAACGCCGGCGTCGAGGTGCGCTTGCATCTCCTTGGCGGCCGCCTCGAAGGTGTCGCCCGGCCGGTAATCCCGGCCGGCCAGGGTGACGCCCGGCGCGCGAGCGATGTAGCGCGGCATGGTCAGGCCACCGCGGGGCTGATGAGGTAGCCGGCGAGCGCCGAGGCCAGCACCGGCTGCACGCTGTCGGTGGTCGGGTAATACCAGCTCTTGGTATTGCGCTCGAAGTACGGCGACTCGACGACCGGGTAGCCGCGCAAGCGGTACGTGTAGCCGTAGGACGGACGCCCGCGATCGGCCGCGGTGCCCACGCCGGTGTAGGCGAGCACCGCGTTCTTGCCCCACACGTCGACGAAGCTGCCGCTCGCGTCCGCATACACCGCCTCGCCGGACAACACCCGCTTGACGCCGAAGAGCGAAGCCAGGAGCTCCTCGGTCGGGATGTCGCGCCCGGTGTACTTGATGCGATCGATGATCTTGCTGTGCACGCGCAGCGCGGCCATCACCTTCGGGCCGATGATGAGCGTGTCCGGGCGCATGCCGATGGTGGCGCGGATCGCCTCCTTGCCGGTTTCGATGTTGGTGATCGGGTCCGAGCCGGTCGGGTCCGACCACAGCGTCGTGCTCGCCAGCGCCGTGTTCTTGTGCGCGCCGTCGTAGTTGCCGGCCGTGGTGGCGAGGTTGGCCTGGGCGACCTCGAGCTGCAGCGCATTGATGTCCTGCGCGTTGGCGACCGCGCCACTGCCCAGATCGATGCCCGGAACCGCGTCGGCCTCCTGCTCGAGCTCGACCGGCACTTGGCCCTCGATCGAGTAGTCGACGAGCGAGAAGCCCACGCCCGCGTACCCGTACTGCATGCGCTTGGTGGCGGCACCCGGCGCCCGCGCCGTGTTGTAGAGCTCGAAGGCTTCCTTGCCGAACTGGATGATCTTGCCGCCGCGCTGCTGCACCGGCACCGCCGGGAAGAGCGCCATGCCGACCAGCGCGGCGTTGCGGTACCCCTGAGCGACGGTGGACAAGACCGGATCGATTACCCGCGCCGCACCCGGCGTCATTTGACCTGGCATTCTGATAGCTCCTTGGCTGAAGTGACGCCGATCAGGCGACGTTGGGGATGAGCAGAACCTCGATGTCCTGGTCGGCGCCGGTGGCCGCCTCCAGCGCGACGGCAATCTTCGCGCCCGAGGCCGCCCAGGTGATCGCCTTGCCGTTGGCGTCGGACTTCAGCGTGGCGCCCGCGATGACGGCGGCGCCGACGGTGACGATGGCGGTGCCGAGCACGTCGACGGGCACCTGTGCGCCCGACGATGCATCGGCGCGCGCCACCCCGAGCGTGTTGTGATCGGCGCCGGCCTGCGCACCGCTCGGCCGCACGAAGCGGCGACCGATGACCGCCCCGCTGGCGGGGATGGACAGGCAGAGAGCGGAAATGGCTTGCCGCATGGATCAGGCTCCTTTCGAGACGGCGCGCACCGCCGTGATGTAGTCGGTGCCAGCGTTCGCGCGCTGGTAGGCGAGCGCCCGCTGATGCAGGTCGAGGCCCTCGCTGTCGATTGCGACCCCGGCGGGGCCGGCGAAGTCCGCGGCCGTCGGCGCGGTCGGCTGGCGGCGCGCCGCCGCGTGCTCGCCGAACTCCACGAGCTTCGGCTGCGCAGCGAGGAAATCGCGGAACCAGGCGTAGGGCGACTGCTTCGTGGCTCCGTCGCCTTCGCCGAAGACCACGCTGTCCTGATCGGTAGGCAAGGTCACGGCAAAGGCGAGGGCGCCGGCGAGCGCCGTCGGCAGGAGGCGCCCTTCGCGCACCAGGTTGTCGGCGAAGCCGGTGAACTCCACGCGGCGCGCTTCGCGCTGCTGGGCGGCGAGCGCCGCGGCCTGCTCTTCGATGGTGCGGTTGGCGGCGGCCAGCTCGTCGGTGAGCCGGCGCTCGTTGTCTGCGGACATGCGGTCCCTTTCGTCGGTGGGTGGTGCGGCGTAGGCGGGGGCTTCGACGGCGTCGTCGTCACGCTCGGCGCGCGCGGCGTCTTCGATGGACTGGACCTGCCAGTCCTCGATCACCTTGTCGGCCTCCTCGCGCCCGTACTTCTCGATCCAGGCGTCGCGCATGCGGCGAAACATCGACGCAATCAGCGACATCGCGTAGGCGTCGCCGAACTCGACGACGCCGGCCTCGTCGGCGCGAAAGCTCGCCGCCTTCAAGCCCTTGACCGCCGGCGCCACGGCGCCCAGAAAGCCGACGTGACGCAGGTAGTACACACCGGGCACCGGATTGCCCGGCGCCTCCGGCAGGTAGAAGGAAGCGCTGATTTTCTTGTAGCGCCCGGCGTTGACGAGCTCGGCGAAGGCCGGATCGACCTGGTCGGGCTCCGCCTGCAGGGTGTCGGCGAAGGTGAGCGCGCGCACCCAGCCGTAGGCCGGGGCGTTGGTGTCCGGATGCCCGACCACCAGCGGCGCCTCGTACTTGGCGGGGTCGTAGGCGCGCGCCGTCGCTTCGACGTCGTCTTCGGTGAACTCGATGGTTCGCCCGTGCATGTCGGTGTGACGACCCGGGCGGAAGATGTGCAGTGACGCGGTCATGCGGGCAGGAAGCGGCCGAAGCCGACGCGAGGCGATGAGCCGATGATCGCGTTGTGCGCCCTAGGCGCGAAACCTGAACGGCTTCAGGGCCCGGGCGGATTCCGGGATGGATTGCTGGAGTCATTTCCGGCCCGGATCGGCCGGCGCCGGGATTGGCTGGCCCGCCCCCGCCCCGGGCATGCCCTTCCGGCTCGATTTAACGGGGGGTTAACGGGGGTCAGCGAGGCGGGGATGGGTCACCCTAGCCAAACGCGTTGCCGATGCCCCACAGGGCCGCTTTTTCGATGCCGCCTATGCTGCCCCGTCCAAGGCCGACTGCAACACCCGCGTCGGGGCGAGCCGGATCTTCTCGAGCCCGGCCTCGGAGAGCACCATGAAAGGCCGCGCCGGGATGCGGATCTCGCCGCCCTTGGTGGTGCCGCCGCGCTTGCTGCGCGACGGCCGCGGCGCGCGTCGAATGGTACCGCCGAAGTGCTGGATCGGCCCGTAGATCTTGTTGGTGGCGACCTGCGCGAAGTCGCGCCCGGAGCTCGGGGTGATCGAGGCGGCGAGCTGGCCGGTGTGCTGCAGGATCTTGGCATCCGCTCCGCTCTGCCGGCGCCGGCGCAACGTCGACGGCGCGAGCGGCGTCCAGGCCGGCCGGCCCTGCGCGCGGAAGTTCTCCTCGACCTCGCGCTGCATGGTGCCGGCGATGTCGGCCATGATCGGCGTCAGGTCCTCGCCGGCTTCAAGCAGACGGCGCAGCGCCGCCTGCGCCTGCGCGGCGTCGACTTCGATCTTGATCTCGGTGCGGTCAGTCGCCATACTCTTCCTCCTGCGGGTGAGGACTAGAAATTTTCGGCAGGGCTAGTCGAGTCGTCGTGGGGGCTGCCCACGTTCGGCTGATGGAGGGACCGCCGGCCTCCCACCCGCAGACCTCGCCTCGTCTCAAATCGCCCCCTGCAAGACCGTCCACTGCCCTTCGTTCAGCAGGGTCCGTGCCGGCACTCGAAACACCGTGCGCACGCTGTTGGCGCCGCCGCGCACTCGTGACGCGCCGCGGTTCAGCTGCACGATCACCTTGATGCGCATCGCGCGGTCGACCGGGTCAGCCAGGACGTAGACGAGCGTGTCGTTTTTCTTGTCCCAGAGCACCGCCTTCGGATTCTGCAGCCACACCGGGAGGGCGGCAAACTCCTCTACGCTGAGCCCATCCGTATTCGGCTTATGTCTAGTGCGCTTCCGTCCGTTGATCGCGCGGTCGCCGATCTCGTAGGGATAACGGACCGCCTGCACGCCGCGCTCGGCGAGGATGCGCATGGTCGTGGTGTCGAGGTAGCCCAGCACCTGGCTGGCGTTCCGGACCATATATCCATCGGCGAATACTTCGGCGATCCACGCCCGGAAGGCGGCGAGCTTCGTAGGCGCGATCGCAAACGTCTGCATGGTGGCCCCGGCCGCATCGCCCAAGACCGCCAGGCGCGCCGGCAACACCATGTCGGGCCACGGCGCATCGAGCGCCGGATTGCGCGCGAAGCCCACGTCCGGGGCGAATTTGACGCCGCCACCGAGATCGAGCACGAAGCGCTGGTCGATGCTGCCATCGGGTGCAGGCACCACGTTCCAGGCGGTCTTCCCCTCTGACGAGGACAGCACGAGTCCGCGTTGGCGCATCTCGTCGGCGTCGAGGGCGACCACCCGGCAGCGGCAGTTGTAGCCGTTGGGTGGGAAGATGTACTGCCACACCGGATCGTCGTAGCGGTAGACGCGGTCGTTGAGCGCCGCGTGCGAGGGCCGGGTGCGATCGTCCATCACCGCGATGTACTGCCAGAAGGGTCGCGTGCGCGCCGTCGCCAGCAGCGCCTGGTAACGCCCGGCCATGTAGGCGCTTTGCAGGTTGGTCCGATAGATGGTCTCGAGGCGACGCGGATTCGATAGATCGACGCGCCGCGTCTCTCCGGTGTCCAGGTCGACGATGCGCTGGGGGCCCCACCAGCCGAGCGCCGTCAGTTCCTCTTGCATGCGCGCCTTGAACTCGGCCAACGTCGTGCCCTTGTCGAGCGCGCGCTGGCCGGCGCCGCGGATGGCGGCGAGCACGTCGGCGCGGGTAACGCCGGCCACCGAGAACGCATACGCCGCCGTGGCGTCGGCGACACTGCGCCAGTTCCAGCTGATGGCGTAGCCCTTGCCCTCGAACCACGCGACAGCCTTCTCCGGCGGCAGCCCGAAGGCGAGGGCAAGGCTGGGCGGTGCGTCAGGCATCCGTCGGACTCAAGCGGCCCCAGGTCTCGGCGACGAACAAGCCCCGCGCCAGCATGGTCTCGAGCGCCCGGCTGTCCAGCAGCGGGAAGAGGTCCGCGAGCCGGCCCAGTGCATCGTCGAAACTGTCGGCGGCGAGCAGCATGTCCACGACGGGCTGCAGCATGGCGCGCGCCTGCGCCTGCAAGGCGCTCGCCGGGAGCGCCTCGAGCATGGCATCGAGGGCGGCCTGGTCGGCCGGGCCCACCGGCCCTTCCGCAAAGCCACTGGTCGGCGCGGGACTGGTGATACTTGGCGATGCCGCCGGCGCCCGGGCCGCGTCCGTCCACTCCCCGCCGTAGGTATCGAGGACGTAGGCGAGCGACGGCCGAAAGCCCATGTCGAAGAGGATCTTGTCGCGCCCGGCCTGCGCCTTGGTGTCGACGGCGCCATCCATCTGTCGATACACGGTCGGGAGCGGCGCCCCCGGCAGGTTGAGCTCCACGATCCAGCGCACCAGCGTCGCGTTGAGGGTATGCGAGAGGAGATCGCTGTCGGCAGCGGCGATTTCCAGGCGCACCTCGTTCTGGATATCGGCAAGCCCGCTGCCCATGCCGGTCGCGCGCGGCGTCGTGGTGAGCTGCTCGCCCAGTACCGCCAGCGACATCTCTTCGTCCATGTAGCGCACCAGCTTCTCATAGGTGTCGATCGAGCCCCTGCGCTTCGCTTCCATGAACTCGATGGCGAGGCCCTCGGGGATGGCCACCCCGGCGTCGTTGGCGAGCGAGTCGAGGGCGGCCAGGAGCTTCGCCTGGTCGTCTGGCGTGGTGCCCGGCGGGTACTTGCCAAGCGCCGTGGGACTGCCGAACTTGTCCGCGAAGGTCAGCCAGAAGGCGATGCCCTTGCGCTTGAAGTAGGCCGGCCAGAAGAGTCGGGTGCCAAGCCCCAGCCCGAACGGGTTGGCGTCTTTCGCCCCGAACGTATAGACGACGAACTTGCGCGCGGGCAACTCCTCGCCGTCGAGCATGCGCTCCACCGTGATGAGCCGCGGCCGACGCTCGAGGTCGAATACGAAGCGGCGCTGGTCGCGAGCGATGACCTCGCGCGCCACGATCTCGCTGCCAGCGAGCGCCCATACCACTTCCCCGACCGCGAAGCCCTTGAGGTTGGCGTCGAGGAGGTCGTAGGTGAGGAGGTCGAAGTTGAGGTTGCGCAATTGCCGCGCGACGAGCTCGGCCGCCTTCTTGCCGGCGCGGCTGCTGTCGGCCGGCTGCACGTCCCAGGGCCGGCCCACCACGGCCATCTTGCGCTTGTGCAGCACCGCGTAGGCGTGACAGTCGCGCTCGATGTCGTCGTAGATCTTGAGCCCCTTGCTCCCGCCGCGGGTGGCGAGCGTGTCGTCGCGCGGCTGCAGCAAGTTGAGGTAGGTGGTCGCGAACGGATCGCGTGCCACCGAGGCAATTTCGCGGGAGAGGTCTCGATCCATTGCGTCGCCTTACAGGTAGTCGCCGAGGCCGGTCACCGCATGACTGCGTTGCGGCAGCTTGGCAATCTCGATCGGAGCGCCGTAGCTGGTCGCGGCCATCCACAGCATCTGCACCATATCGGGGCCGTCGTCGTGGTCGGCCTTCGGAAAATGCCGGAACTGGTCGTTGAGCGCGACATGCCGCACGTGGGTGCGCAGGAGCCCGTTGGCCATATGCGGCTGCAGCGAGAGGATGCGCAGCGCCTTGTCGGCGTGCGGCACGATGGCCCGCGCCGGCACCGGACGACCCCGTGCCGCCGAGCGTTTCACGAGCTCGGTGCGCATGAACTCCTGGAATTGCACCGCCTCGACCACCCACACGAGACACCGATACTCGGCGTCGAAGGCGATGATGTCTTCGATGATCCGATCCGGGATGCGCCGTGCGATCGACGCCTCGACGACGTCGAGGATGCCGGTCTCGCGGTCGAAGCCGCCCACGCCGATGGCCGACGGGTCGCGCCCGCTGCCCAGCTTGCCGAGCGACGGATCGCAGGCGCCGAAGAAGATCCACTGCGCGAGGCGATTGACCCAGAAGTTGAGGCAGTTGGCGAAGGGAGCGTCGTCGCCCGCCAACGGATCGTTCTGCTGCTCGGAGTCGAAGGCGTCGTGGCCGTCGCGCGCCCGCTTGACCATGAGTGCGTACAACGGCCGGCCAGCGGGCCAGCTCACTTCGGCGCCGCGCTCCATCTCGGCCTGGTGGGCGAGGTAGAAGACTCGGGCGGCGGCACCCTCGTCGTCCGTGTTGAGGAGGGTCTCTTCCCACTGGTCCCACAGGTCCATGCGATCCGGGAAGCGCAGGATCGCCCGGAAGCTGCGCTTGCGCCAGAGCGGATCCTTGAGAAAGCGCGACAGCACCGAGTCGTAGTGCAAGACGGTGCCGATGATGACCACGTCCATGCTGTCATCGACCGGGCCCAGCGAGAGCACCGTGCGGCGCACCCACTTTTCGAGCTTGTCGCGCTGCGCCGGCTGGGCGACGTTCTCGTCGCTCTCGATGTCGTCGCAGACGACGAGATCCGGACGGTGCGGGCCGTGCCGGCGGCCGCGGATGCGCTTGGCCGAGCCGAAGGCTTCGATCTTGCAATCGTTGGCGGTGACGATCACCCCAGCCCGCCACACCCGGCCCTGGCCGCAGGCGTGCGGGAAGTCCACCGCCAGCCGCGGGTTGTAGGCGAGCTCCGCCTTGATCGCCTCGAGCATCTCCGCCGCCTGCTCGAAGGCGTCCATGATGATGAGCGGATACCACTTGCGTCCGGTGACCACGCACCAGAGTACGAAGAGCTGGCTCACGATCGTCGATTTCGCCTCGCCGCGCGGGGCAGCGAGCGCCAGGCGCCAGCCTTCCGGATCGGTCACCATCCGCGGCAGCGCCTCGTAGAGGTAATCGTGCAGCAGCGAGTTGGCGAACTTGACGTAGTGCGGGAAATAGGTGCGGGCGAAGAACTCGAAGCCGCCGTCGCTCGCGCACACCCGCTCGACACGGACGCCGCTGGCGACGCTATCGGTGGCGAACGCGGCGACCTCGGCCTCGATCGTGCGCCGAAAGCCGCCGGCCAGCTCGGCGATCTGGGTCTGGAACTCGCGCCGCGAGAGTTTCACTGCAGCTTGGCCGCGAGCTCGGCGCCAAAGGGTTCGAGCACCTGCAGGAGCGCCGGCGCACCTTGCGGCGCCCGCCGCCGCACGAAGTCGGCCAGCAGATCGAGCACTTCCATCGCCACGGCGAGCTTCGACAACGCGGGATTGGAGCGGCGCACCGCCGCCGTCGTCTTGCCGTAGGCGTCGGACAGCTTGGACAGCGTCTCCACCTTCTGCATCGGGGTGAGCGACGAGCGCTTGACGTCATTCATCGTGGCCGTGAAGAGGAAGACGAAGTCTTCCAACACGTTGGCGGCGAGGATCTCCTCGCCGCGGCTCGACAGGCGCATCGCCGCCCGCGCGGCGTCCCAGTCGTCGCCCTTGAGGAGCGCCTCCTTGCGCCAGCGATACAGCGTGCGCGACGGCGCGCGCAGGCGCCGCTCGATGGTCTTGGCGTCGAGCCCCTCGAAGACGTAGGCGGCGCGTGCCGCCGCGCGCTTGTCCTTGCGGTTCATCAGCTTTTCATGCGCAGGAACTGCCGGATGCCCTCGGCGATGATGGTGACCCCGGTCCCGGCCAGGGCGCCGATCAGGGTGGCATTGCGCGTGCTCTGCGTCTTGAGGCCCGAGATGTCGGCCTCGTTCTTCTGCAGCCGTCGGCCATGCTCGACCTGCGTCCCGCGCAGCTCGCCGATCTCGCCGATGATGCGGGCCTGGCCGTCGCCCACCACGTTCAACTGCTGCATCATCAGGCCCTGCGTATTGGCGACCTCGCCCAACTTGCCGGCGATCTTGCCCAATTCGAGGAGGATCTGATCCTGGTGCATCACTCGTCCGTCGCCTGGCACGCCATCCGGCGCAGATAGTCGTCGCGACAAGCGGGATCGCACCAACGCGCGCCCGCGGGCGTCGGCTCGTCGCAGTTGAGACACGTTGGGCTCCACTCCACCATCACCGCGGCGCGGGCCCGCGCCGCGGCAATGCCTCGCTCGCGCTCGTGTTCGGCGAGCGCCTCCGCTTGATCGACGATGTCCATGCGTTCACGAGCCCGCCAAGGTCATGATGTGGTGGCGACGGTGATCGCCCGCGCCGCCGCGTTGAAGCCGCGCTGCAGACTGGTGCGCGCGACGTCAAGACAGCGCAGGCTCGACCCCGGATGTGCCGCCAGCGCGTCGAGAAGGTCGCGGGCCGCCTCGGCGTGCGCCAGGATCTCCTTGGCAAGATCGATCGTGGCCTGGTCGAAGTCGTAGTAGGCGTGACTCGTGGACTGACCGTCGTGCATGGCTACTCCCGCCCCTTGCTGGTGACCGCCGCCGGCGGGGCGATCGCCGTCGCCGGATTGCCGGCCGCCGGCGCGTAGATTTCGAGCACCTCGACCCCGCGGAATTCGATCGTCTGTCCAGGCTGCGCGCGGATGCGCAACACCGGCTCGGCGGCCTTGCTGGCCGCGCTCTGCGATGCCGCCAGGTACGCCGCGTAATCCTTGCTCTGCACGTTGGCGCAACCGCCAAGCACCACCAGAGCGATCGCGACGGCCAGCAACAAGGTGATCCGCGCGGCACACCATCCGTCTTCACTGCGCATGTTCGATCTCCTTCAAGGTCCGCCGGAACTGCGCCACCTCCACCAGCCGCCGATGGCGATCGGCGCAGGCCCGGTAGGCTTGCGCATCGTCGATGAGCGCCCGCGCCAAGGTCGCCGCCTTACCGTCCGCCACCGGCGCCAGCGGCGGGCACGGCTGGGTGAGGCTCGGGTCGAGCGGCGGGTACTGCACCGGCTCGATCTGCGTTAATGAGGCGCAGGACGTCAGCATCGAGGCACTCACGAGCGGCCAGATCAGGTTTCGCATCCATTTGCGCGGTGAACTCACGCCGGACTCCTTGGAAGTGACTTTCGCGGGTGGCATCGTCGACGGCCAGGCGCGCCGCGGCCTTCTGGTCGGTTGCCGCCACCGCCGCCTTCGCCTTCTCGACCGCGACGACCCGCTTTTGCGCGATCTGGGCGCATTGCCCGGCGCCCCACTGATAGCCGATGGCGAGCCCGCCACCGGCCGCCACCACCACCGCCAGCACGATGGCGCCGATGAGCAGCACTATCGGCATGCGCCCATCCCCCAGCCGGCGGCGATGTAACGCGGTTCGAGCTCGCGCAGGATGCGCCGCGGATAGCCACGGTTCTCCTGCCAGGCGCTGGGCCGGCGCACCGCGTTGACCGTTTCGACGTGGCCGAACCAGCGCAACGGATCGAGCCCCTTGGACTTCGCGAGCCGCTCATCCTTGGCGATGTAGCCCAAGCCGCCGTTGTAGGCGGACAGCGCCTTCGCCCAGCGCTCGCACACGTTGGCCGCACGCACCCGGTCGAAGAGGTGCCCGTCGTACACCACCATGCCGCGCAAGGCCCACACCGGATTGAGCGGATCGGCAGGCCCCAGATGTTCGTAGGCGCCGGCGAGCCAAGTGGCGGTGGCCGGCATGAACTGGCTCATGCCGAGCGCCCCCACGTACGAGCGCGCATCGGGTCGCCAGCCCGATTCCTGATGCACCTGAGCGGCGAGCATCGCCACCGGCGCCTCGAGACCCAACTCCATGCGCGCATTGCGCGTCAGCGTATTGCGCCAGCGCTCCGCTTCGGTCGGGATCTGGGCCGCCACCTGCAGCGCAAGCGCGCACAGCAGCATCCCCAGCAGGAAGCCCGCGAAGAATCGCGACAGCGCCATCAGGCCCCCCACGCCGAAGCCAGCATCGCGGCACAGATGAGGCCCATGCGTCGCCACTCGTAGCGCCAGCGCAGCTCCGCCGGGAATGCGTGCGGCCGCGAATAGGGGAAGGCCGCCCGGTCGGCCAGGTAGCCCAGGAGCACCGCCTGGGTGATCAGCACCTGCTTGTAGACCAGCACCCCGATCTGTTGACGGGCGACGTAGAAGATCGACACCGTGAGCAGGACGGTCACCACGGCGATGCCCAGCATCCGCCACCTGGCCGGCGGCATCGGCAGCAACACGCTGTGGACGTTCTCGACGAAGCCCGCCGCCGTGTCGCCATCGACGGCCGGCGCCGGCGCGTCGTCGCGATGGGTGGCCAGGCGATAGACCCACATGCCCAGGCCCACCAGCGTCACGGCGACCGCCGCCGCCCAGAACCAGATGAAGACTTCGTGCAACTCGTTCATGACCCTCTCGCCGCTTGATAGCGAGACGGCACCAAGGCGCAGCCCGCGTTGAGCCCGACGTAGCGCCATTGCGGCAAGTACTGGCAACGGTGCAGAAGGGCGCCTTTCGCCTCCGGCTCACCCACCCGGGCACAGTTCGCACAGGTACCGCAGCGGTCTTCGCGTGGCGCCGACATGCCGCAAGCGTCCCACGCATCGCGCGCGCGATGCAGGACTGAACGAATTCAGGGGCGAGGCTAGAAGAGGGACGCCTGCGGACTGCTGACGTCGGTCTTCTTCAGGATCGACCAGATGTGTCGATCGGAGAGGCGGTACTTGATGGCGAGCTCGGCGACCCCGACGCCCGCCCCATATTGTGCACAGATCTCGCGATCGCGCAATTGCAGCATCGCCGCCCGGCACGACGGCACGTACAGACGATCGCCGCCGTAAGTGTCGATCAGCAACTCGGTGGCGCGCACGCCGATGACCTCGATGAGACTCTCCCGGCGCACCACGCCACGGGCGGCATCGCCCTTCGGGATCGGCAGCGTTATACCGCCGAAGGCATCGACCAGCTTTAACGCCGGGCGCAAGCCGATGAGCGCGACCAGGTCGCGCATTCCGGCGGGCAGCTCGTCGAGGTTCGCCTCGACCGCCGTCACGCGCCGACCTCCGCCGCCTTGCGGGCCCGGCGCTTGGCGTCGTACTCGAAGGCCGCCACCAGCTTGTGCAGTTGCTGCGGGGTGAGCCAGTCCACGCGCTCGATGCGAAACATGCGCCGCGCCATGCCATCGGCGTACGCCCAGGGCCGGCTCGCCGTCGCGAGATGGGCGTGAATCTTGTCGATCAGCGCCTGCTTGGCCGCGGCCGCTTGCCGCGACGGCAACGCGCCGCGGTCGCGAAAACCCAGCCGCCGCAGGTGCTCGAGAAGCTTGGCCCGCTCGCCATAGTCGAGATCCTTCGCCGAGTCGGTGCGCTGGTTGGAGATCCCCCGAATGGTGGCCCGATAGGTGTCGTCGGCAAGGCCGAGTTGCGCCTTCGCGATGTGAATGCGCGCGAGTTCGGCATTGCGCGCGTTGGGGGTCGCGGTCTTCATGGCGCGGAGGTGGGGGCAGGCTGCCCGGCGTTGTAGAGGGCGAGCCGCGTCGCCCCGTGGATGTGCCCCTGGAGCACCGCATCGAGCTGGCCGGCGACGGGCGCCGTACCGTCGATGCGAATGCCGCGCACGCCGAGCGCCGTGCCGAGCACGAAGCCCAGGGCCACGACGAGCTTGTCGTAGGGCACGCCAGCGGCAATCTGCTGTTGAATGAGCGCCAGGAACGGGCTCGCCGCGGCTTCGAGCTCGGCGGGGGAGAGCGTGACGTCGATGCGTCGCATCACCGCTCACGCCTTCACTGCCGCGGCGCGCTGGCGCTGGATGCGGAAATTGCGCGTCTCAAATGCCCACTGGATCGCCTTGATCACCGCCTCGAGGTCGGTCCGGTTCTTGTAGCCTTCCCCGCCCTCGATCACGCTGCGCCCGTTCTTCGCCCGGCCGCGCCACCGCCACTCGCCGGCGACATCGCGATAGACCTGGATCGTCAGTGCAACGCTGCTTGCCATGCTGTCCTCCTCGCTCGCGGCCGGCAGTGGCCTCGCTCGATCGCCCGCGTGAGCAGGCGATCTGGCGAGCCTCCTACCGCTTCACCTTCTTGGGGGCCGCCTTGCTGGCGATTGCGGTCTTCAACAGCGCGCTGGCGACGAAGGCCGGCGCCACGCTGGCGGCGATCTTGATGGGCGCACCGGTCGCCGGGTTGCGCCCGGTACGGGCGGGTCGGTTGCGGGCGGAGAAGATGCCGAAGCCGACGAGCTTCACCTCCTCCTGGGCGGCGAGCGCGCCGGTGATGGTGGCGAGCGTCGCGTCGAGCACCTTCTCGACAATCTTCTTGTCGACACCGGCGGCGGTGGCCGCGGCGGCTACGAGGTCGGGCTTGTTCATGTGTGGGTCTCCTTCTCGGTTGAATAGCGGCTACGCCGCGCGCGCGGTCTTCGCATCCTTCGGGACGTCGGCCCGCATCGACAGCACGACGCTCGAATTGACGATGAGGCAGTCCTGCACCCGTCCGTAGTCCGGATGCGACGGGTCCTCGAAGATCGCCAGCAGATTCTTGCTGGGCGACACCGTGACTTTCCGGGTGACGAGGTCGGCGAAGCGATCCCCGAGCCGCCGCTCGAGCTCGGCAGCATCGGCGATGCCCACCGAGGACCGCGGCGCCACCGTGATGCGGTACGTCCCCTCATCGAATACGGTGCCCTCGCCGTCGAGGAGCTCGATCACCCGCGCCTTCATCGCGTCGAGCTCCTGCTGCTGCGAGTCGATATCGCACTTCAAGGTCCACAGGTCGAGACACAAGGCGGCGAGGTCCGGGGACGCCGGCACCTGATTGCCGGCCTGAATGAGCTGCGGCTTGGGCCGCTGGTTCGTTGCCACGATACGATCTCCTTACGAGTTGGGATGGGTGCCGACTACATGTCAGGTGGGCAGCTTCTGCTGCCCGATGAAATCGGGGAGGGGCACCTTCGCGAGCTGCGCGGCGATCTGCAGGTGATGCAGCCCGCGATCGCGCAAGAACTCGATGGTCGACCACAGCTCGGCGTGATCCTTGGCGAGGAAATAGCCGGTCGCGGGATGCGCGCAGATCGGATGCCCCTCGATGCGCAACTGCGTGCACAGCCGGCGCACCTCGCGCTCGCTGATGCCGAGCTTGGCCGCGAGATCGATCGCGCGGATGCCGTGCTCCTGTCCGCTGTGCTCGATGACGAGAGTTTGCAGGAAGTGGCCCACCGTCAGGGGCTCGTTCGCGATCTCGCTCATGGCCTCACTCCTCCTCGGTCAGGTACACCGCCAGCGCGTCGTTGATGCTCTTGACGGCCACGGCATAGGCTTCGACGCACTGGAACTGCCAGGGCGGCGTGCCGTAGTCGAGCTGTACCAGGACGCCGCCGTCGTCGAGCGGGCGCACCAGCACCACGTCCTCGGCACGGAAAGCGAACTTGCGCCCGCCGTGCGTGGTGATGCGCTCGGTGAGCTCAATCAGCATCGGGCGCCCCGGCGCTGCTGGCGACGCCGGCCAGCACCGCCTTGAGACTGCGCAAGCCCTGCCGCGCCGCGGCGTAGTCGCGGGCGGGGACCTCATCCACCGCACCTTCTGGCGTCGTCGGCTGCGGAGCGCGACGGCCCACCGGCGTGCGCCCGGCCCGCTGCTCCTCGCGTCGGCTCTCACCGCGCGCTTCGGCGGCGTTGGCCTGCGCCGCCACCACCTCGAAGAGGTAGCCGTGACTGCGCAGCGGCAGCACGAGCTTGCCGGCGTCGCGCCGGGCGAGGATCTCCTCCAGCGCGAACTGCCAGGCGCTCACCGGCGCCGGCCACACCCGCCCATGCCGCTCGATCTTCGCGGCCTTGATCGGCTCGACGAGCTCGCCCAAGAGCGCACCCAGACGCTTGACGGTGAGCGCGCGTTGCGGCGGCCGGAAGAGTCGCAGGTACTGCAGGAGCGGCCCGGCGAGAGCCGCCGGCAGCGTGAGGGCGGCGGCCAGCACGTCGAGGCTCGCCCGCTCGGCCAGGAACGCTTCGCCGTCGGCCACGAAGCCACACGATGGGCAGGACATCTTCACGGCCGGGCCTCCACGTCGCCACTGCGAAAGCGCGCGAGGAAGTCACAGAGGATGCGCGTGTCGTCCGGAGCAAGACGCAGGTGCTCGGCGCCATTGGCGAGCTCCAGGTGCCCATCGGAGAAGAGCCCGACCACGAGCGCGGCCGACTTCGCCGCCGCCACCCGTTGCGTGGAAACCGCGTCCTCACCCGCGGGCGGTGGCGCCGAGCGCTTCGGCTCCGGCTTGGGCGCGGCACCCATCACCTCGGCCAGCGTGCAGCCCTGCAACCCCGGCCGGCACCAGCGCATCCCGTGGCCGCGACCGTGGCGCTCGACGGTGCCGAACTGCAGCATCGATTGCAGGAGGTAGGCGGTGCGCGCCGCCGGCAGTCCCACCGCCCTGGCGATGTTCTCCGTCGACTGCAAGATACCCACCGACGCGAGGTGCTGCGCGATGCGGTGGCGCGCGCGTTCGGGATCCAGCTCCTTGGGGGGCGCCGTCGCCGACGGCTCACTCGGCGCCGGCTTCGCTGCCACCGGCGCACCCCACGCCAGGCGCGCCTCGACCTCGCGGCCGTCGACGGAGGCGAGGGTGGTCACCTTCGCGCCGACCAGATGGCCGCCATCGATGAGCTCCTCCATGCGCGCCACTACGTGGGCGTGCGCCACACCGAGGCGCGCCGCGACGTCCATCGAGCGCAGCGTCAGGTCGTGATCACCACCGAACAGCGCCACGATGGTGGTGGCGTCGACGGTCATTGCGCGACCCCGCGCTCGGCGACCAGGACCTCGCGCATCTGCTCGAGGAGCACGATCGCCTCGTCGTTACCGTCGGCGTTGAGGCGGATCAACAAGCGCCCGGTGTTGGTGGGCCGGGCGAGCCGCAACACGAGATCGGTGATCTGCTCCTGATGCGCCACCTGGCGCAGCACCCGCGCGTCGAGCTCGGCCATCCGCTGCTGCGCCTGCCAGAGCAAGAGCACGAGCACGCCGACCGCCGCCAACAAAACGAGGTAGGCCACCGCGTTAATCCGATCGCGGTTTTCCTGCCACCAGGCGATGCGCCGGGCGCGCCGCGCCGCGGCCCGCGCCTGCCGGGCGTAGCGGACGTAGGCCGGCGTGGGGCGCAGATGGAGATCAGGCATCTTCATGAACGGGCTCCTGGACGACGGGCGCATCGCTGCGCTTGAACGGGTTGTGCGGGCAGACCTGGCAGGCGCGCCAGTGCCGCGCCTGCATCGGCGCCGAGGCCGAGAACTTGCGCGCCGCGTAACGGCGGCATTCGTGGCCGGCGATCTCCTCCTGCAGGTACGGGCACAGGTGGCGGTCGTAGGTGCGCAGCACGCGGGTCGCGATGCGCGCCGTCGATGCCGGGTACTTGCCGCCCAGCACCAGCGAGACCGCGGTGCGCGACAAGCCGAGTTCCTCGGCCACCTGTTGGCAGGAGGTCGCATCCACCCGCGCGCGCAAGACAGTGAACCAGTCGATCATGGCTGTCCCGCCCCCGTCACCACCGGATACGTCGTGCGCGTGTTCGGGTCGTACATCTCGCGCCGGCGCTGCCGCAGGAGCGGCGCCTCGCGGCCGCTGTCGCGCACCAGGAGATAGACGTCTCGGTGCGTGAGGTGCTGCACGAACCCGGCGAGCTCGAGCCAACGCACGTAGCGTTGGATCAGCTTGCGCTGCAAGCGGTCGTCCCGCGCGACGAAGATCGGGTCCGCCGAGCACAGCACCTGGAGTTCGTCCACCGTGAACTTGCGCCGTACGCGGATCGCCGACCACGCCATGTCGGGCAAGCCGCGCGCCTTGCGCGGCTCCGCCGGTCGCGAGCCCGACTTGCCGCTCCACTCGGTGGCGAGCGCCTCACGCCCGGCCGGCGTGATGCGGTAGCCGCCCTTCTTGCGCTTGTCCTCGCCGCTGTAGTAACAGCGCTCGAGGTAGCCGCGAGAGAGGAGCGTCTTGGTGGCGTTGTTGAAGGTGCGCGTGGACGTTTCGGATTCGTCCCGGATGACATCGGCCCACACGCAGACGTAGCGTTCGCCGGTCAACTCCTGCACCTGCTGCAGCCCGTCGATGACGCGCAGCACGCGCAGGCACGGCCAGGGTCGCGCGAGTTGTTCGCGAGGCAGCGCCACGGCCTACACCCCCGCCGGAACGCGCGCACCGGCGCGCGGCGGCTGCCAGTCGAACACCAGCCGATTGCCGGCGAGGTCCTTGGCGTTCAGGGTCTTGG
Source organism: Burkholderiales bacterium (assembly GCA_020845855.1). GTDB lineage: Bacteria > Pseudomonadota > Gammaproteobacteria > Burkholderiales > Casimicrobiaceae > VBCG01. The sequence goes on along the minus strand of JADLEZ010000333.1, from coordinate 5,445 downwards.
CGCCGTTGCGCTGCGCGAACTGCTCGCAGTGGGCGAGCGCGTTCATGATCTCGCGCGTGCGCCCGGCGCTTTGCCGCTGGATCTCGACGATGAGATCGTCGGCGATCTTCACGTCGAGAAGCTGGTCAGCGAGCAGCCGGATGTCCGCCGGCGTGGCCGGCTCGAAGCGCACCACCTGCGCCACCCGCGAGCGGATCTGCGGGTAGCGCGCGATCTTGCCCTGCACGTCCTCGTGGCCGGCGATGACCACGATCACCTCGGTGAGGTCGGAAAGGTCGCGGATCGCCTCCAGCACCGCCGCACCGCGCCCCAGGCAGTGATTGATCTCGTCGATGACCAGCGGCGTGCCGTGCTTGGCGAGTTCGAGCGACACCGCGGAGAACACCTCCTTGGTGATGCCGTTCGAGGACACGCCGAGCCGGTCGGCCAACTCGGTCAGGAAGTACCGCGGCGTCCACTGCACCTTGGCGCGCATGAACGTCGCGTGCGTCTGCGTCGCCCAGTATTCGAGCGTCGCGCTCTTGCCATAGCCCGCCTGGCTGGTGACGAGCATGAGGCTCGCCTCCGCCGCGCCGCGGGCCTCCACGGCGGTGATGCCCGCCCGGAAACGCTTGTAATTGCCGGTCTGCACGAACTGCTTTTTCACGGTTACACTCCCATCGTCAGTACTGCGGCACTGCTCTGCTGACAGGCTGCTCGGTAGCTGCTACTACCGGGCAGCCACCTTAAAAACTTCTCCTCCGTAGAGGTCGCGCCACTCTCCCGTAGTGCGGTACCACTCGATCCAGCGGCGATCGTCGTCGTCGACCTGGTCGGCGTGTTCCAGCAGCCATTCGTACTTGCCGTAGTCGTGCATGAAGGCCGGCCGGCGCGCCGGAATCTCCACCACGTTGGTGACAAACTCGTCGTCCTCGACCGGGACCGCGATCGGCGGCAGCTCGGCCGCGGCCTGGTGCTCGATGAGGGCGGGCGGATCGAGCTCCTGGCGGACCTCCTCCAGACGCTCCTCGAGACGACGCGCGCGACCCTCGGCCCGCTTCTCGCGCGCCCGCTCGACGAACGGCTGCGGGAAGTACGCGCGCTTGTTGGCCTCGAACTCGGCGATGGTGATGAGCTGGCCGTCGAGGTTGCGCACCCAGACGCGGTCGGCGTTGTGCAGGTCGTAGCCCACGCGCACCTTCTCGCCGTGCCACTGCTCGAGATCGGCGCTGAAGTACTGATTGCCGAAGACCTCGACCTCGCCGCGGCGCGCGATTCGCTCGACGTACGGCCGGAAGAGGTCGGCCGCCTCGGCGGGGCCCACGTGATGCGCCTCCCAGCCGCGCTGCTGCGCGGCCGCCCACGCTTCGTTGGGCGTCAGATGCCGCAGGCGGCCGTCGTTCTCGCGCAGCTTCGGCAGCGCCGTGTGCGGTGTCGCGTTGTACTCGTCGACGGCGGCCGCGCACAACTCGACGAAGCGAGGCCAGGCGCACAGCAACGGCGACGCGCCCGCCGCCTTCACGTCACGGCGCGTGATGCGGAACACTCGCTGCTTCGCCTCGGGGTCCATGTCGGCGCCGATGTACGTCGCGAGCGTCTTGGCGAGACGAACCCACACCGACTGGTGCGAGCGCTCCATCGTGCCGCGCGCCTGCGAGCGATACGGTAGCGAGTGGGTGATCGTGGCGCCCAGCCGTGCCGCGAAGCCGGTGGCCTCATTCCCCATCGCCTCGTTGCGAAAGCCCGCGCCGCGGTCGACGTAGAAGATTGCGTTGATGCCGTGCGATTCGACCGCGTGGCGCCAGGCGTCGACCACCGTCCGGGTCGACTCGGCCAGCCCGACCGACCAGCCGACGAGCTTGCGGGTGTGCACGTCGACCACGCTGGTGATCTCCGGGCGAAACGGCCGGCCGTGAGCGGGGTGCGCGATCTCGGCATCGAAGGTGTGACCGTCGGCGGTGTAGACGTCGCAAGGGTCGAGCTCGGAGGCGTCCCGACGTACGAATGGCCGCTGCTTCGACAGCTCGCGCGGCAGCACGCGGCCCGCATGGCGCTCGATGACGCCCATCCGCTCCAGGAACCGATACGCGGCGTGATACGAGGGCGCGGTGACGCCCGCCGGCAGGGTCTTCGGGAGTTGCGCCACCGCGAATGCCAGGGAGGGCTTCTGCGGGCGTTGATAGACCTGCAGCAGGTGCGGCGCCCAGGCCGGAATGCGCACCGGCTCGGTCGGCTTCGGCGCCAGCGCCGCGTTGCCCTCGCGGCGTGCCGCCAGCCAGCGGTACAGCGTGCTACGCGAGAGCTGCCGATGGCCAAGGTCGCCGCCGCGCGCGTTGGCAACGGGGACCGCCTGCTGCAGCTCAGGGGCCAGCGTGCCGGCGGCGGCGGCGCCAATCAGATGGCAGATCGCCTTCTCGGCACTCATGATCGCGGTGAGGCGGTCGAGCTCGGCGCAGATCATCGCCCGCGCGTCGAGCGTCGCGCGCTGCCAGTCCCGCAGCACGGCCGGCGCGGTGGCCTGGCGCACGGCCGGGGCTGTGGTCGCGACAGCGGGGACCGGCGCGGGGGCCGGCGCGGGGGCCGCTGCTGGCGCTGCCTGGGCGAGGCGGTGCGCGATGACGGCGGAGCGGATGTCCGATGGAAGATCGCGTAGGGCGTACAGATTGGCCGGCCTCCCTCGCCTTCCCTTCTCCCTGCGGATACGCCAACCACCGGCCCGGGCTCTGCGAAGCACGTTTGATTTGTCGATACCCAGCGCGGCCACAAGCTCCATGAGTGACGTTGGTGCCGCTTCCTTCGTCATCGCTCGCCCCCGATGCGCTTGAGAACCTCGGACAGAAGTCGCTCGAGGACCGTATCCGGGACTGCCCGCTGCAGCGCCCCGATTCGGCTCCTCACACTTCGTTCGAGGAGTGTCGCGGCGCCGACTTCGGTGATCCACGCTTCCTCGCTGCGGAGCACCTTGCAGCCACACGCCTCGGCGACCAGTTCGAGGAGGCGAAAATTGCCGGTGGCGCCAACCAGGGCCGGCAGGGCTTCGAGCGGGAAGCGCTTGTCCTCGTCCGCCGCGGTGTAGCGGTCGAGCATGTTCTTGGTCATGTCACGCCCGGATAGCCGCGAGACTTCGGCGGCGACCGCGTAGCGATCGGTGCCGCCGGCGCGCGCGAGCGCGAGAACCTCGGCCAGACACTCACGGACCGCGGCGCTGATATCGTGTGAGCCCGGCACTGGTTGCGGTGCGGCCGGCACGTCGAAGAACGAGAGTTCGACCTGGCCGACGCTGCTGCGGGCGCGGCGCATGGTCAATCGGCTCCGCGTGGTTGCACGTTGCCGTCGGCCGGTGGCGCGCGGTAGGCTCCGAGGTGCCGGCCTTGCCCGCGGCGTTGCCGCTCGCCGCGCCCGCTTCGCGGTGCTCCGTCGACCGTGTAGCGCGATGGCCAGATGGCCTGGGGCGCCACGCCGATGGCGGCGGCGATGAGGCGCTCGGCCCGCGGATACGGGCTATGAAGAGCCTGCCCGAGAACCTTCGGTGTATAGCCGTGCAGGAGGGACAGTTTGCGGAGGGTGAGGCGCTGCTTGTGCAGGGCGCACACGATGTCCGCGTTGTGCCAGTCGGTTTTGCCGGCTGGTTTTTTCGAACGTTCATTTCGGGGCATGCGGCGAACGTTAGACCTAATTAGGGATCATGTCAACCCTAATTAGGTCTACGCAATAAAACCGCAACAAAAGAAACGCCAGCACAACAACTTGTTAAGCGGCTTAGAGAGCTCGCATGTATCTGATAACAAAAAAGAAATGCCATGACGCCACGGCGCCACAAATTCGGCGAGGCGAAACGCAACAAAAGCGACTGGATTTTGTTGCGTGAAGGAAGAGATCGCAGCCCGAATTAGGGCGATCACCGATGAGATGCAGCTGTCCCAATCTGCGATGGCTGCGCGGCTTGGCATGCCGCTTGGTTCGTACAAGAAGTACGCAAGCGGCATTAGCGCGCCCGGCGCCGAAGCTATCGGGGCATTTGTCGCCCTCGGAATCAACGCCACCTGGCTTCTAACGGGGCGTGGAGAACGGTGGGCTCCACAGGGCGGCGATGGCCGTAGACTAGGAGCGATCACAATTCCCGCCGGGTTCGTACTGATCCCGCGGTTCGATCCACACGGCGCCGATGGCAGCCCCGATTCGCCGCAGGACGCAAGTGTTGGCGCCGGATTCTGGCGCGACTGGCTGGAGCGGGAGGCCGGCGCTCCCGCCGAGCAACTCGTAGTCGTCTACGTCGACGGGGACTCGATGGAGCCCACACTCCGACACGGCGACCTGGTCCTGGTCGACCGCTCGGCACAGGAATTGCGTCAGGACGGCATCTACGTGTTGATGCTCGATGGCCACATGACCATCAAGCGCCTGCAGCGCGTGGCTGGCCGCCGCGTTCGCGTCACCAGCTCAAATCCGGCCTATGAGCCGTTCGAGGTGGACGACGCGTGGGACGATGCGGATCACTGGATCGTCGGGCGGGTCGTCTGGGCTGGCCGACGACTGTAGCTCTATGGCATTGCACTAGCTGACGGCATCCACACTTCTAACAGAAGGAGCATCTGAATCGTGGCCATGATGGAGTGCAAGGAATGCAAGGCTCAGATGAGCACGAAGGCCGACGCGTGCCCCAACTGCGGGGCCAAGGTGAAGAGGACGAGCCGAGCGGCAAAAATGGCGGTCGTGTTCGTGGTGCTTGCGACGGTGATGGCCATCTATCAGAGTCACAATGCGTCGCAACGTCGTGAAGAGCAGGTCCAGGCAGAGGCGGCGCGGCGCGCGGGCTTGACGCCTGAGAAACGCAAGGCAGAAGATGCCGCGGCTGCCGCAGACGCCGAGTTCAACGCGAAGGTCCGCACCGCCACGCCACGTGCTGCGCTCTTGGCCCAGGCGATCAAGAAGGGGGCGAATGACCCCGCGTCGGTGGATTTGGCGAAGGTAGTCGTCACCCAGGAAGGCGCGGTCGCCATCAAGTTCCGCGCGAAGAATGCGTTTTCCGCCCTGGTGATCAACTATGCGGTGATGGCGCCGGATGGAAAGGTGGTTTCCGGAAGTGAGGAACAGGTCGCCACCCTATGGAACAAGCACATCGCCAACAAGCAATTAGCGGACGTGACTGACGAGGTCCGCGCCACGATGCATTAGCAATGTCTCAAAGCGCGCGCAAAATCCTGGCCGAACGGCCCGGAATCGCAAAATAAGTCTCATATCGAACGACCGTTCGGAACCCGCGTTAAGTCGCGGAGTTGGCGCGGTTTTTCGCCTGTTTGTTCGCACCATTTATGTCTCAAAGCGTTCGCTAACCCACAGCAGCATTCGCGATCGCCGCTGCGCTCGATGCGCAGCGATCGCTTCGCCACGCGCCCGCGTTTCGCCTGGGGCCGTTAAGGACGAGTTAAGCCGCGATCCCTACATTGCACGTGCGCGGCCCCGACG
>JADLEZ010000332.1 GCA_020845855.1 Burkholderiales bacterium | reverse complement strand
CGCGCACGGCGTCGGCGAGCGTCAACTCGACCTTGTGCTCGTCGCGCACCCGGTTGACCACGTTGCGCAGCATGCCGTCGAAGATCTGTACCGCGATGTCCGGCGTGATGAAGCCGAACACGATGATGTTGTCGCCGATGCGATTGAGGATCTCCGGACGCGACAGGCGGAACTTGAAGTAGTCCTGGATCGCCGTGCGCACCCGCGACTCGACCACCTCGTGCGAGTCCCCGGGCGAGACACTCTGCACGCGCCGGCCGTGCTCGTCCTCGACGAAGATGCCCAGGTTGCTGGTGAACACGAGGATGGACTCGGAGAAGTACGCCGTCTCGCCGCGCCCGTCGGTGAGGCGGCCGTCTTCGAGGATCTGCAGGAACTTGTCGAGGATGCGCGGGTGCGCCTTCTCGATCTCGTCGAACAGCACGACCGAGAACGGCTTCTCGCGCACGGCGTTGGTGAGCTCGCCGCCGGCGTCGTAGCCGATGTACCCGGGCGGGGCGCCCAGGAGGCGTGCGCCGGTGTGCTCCTCGGCGAACTCGCTCATGTCGAAGCGTATGTACGCGCGCTCGTCGCCGAAGATGAGCTGCGTCAGCGTCTTCGCGAGCTCGGTCTTGCCCACGCCCGTCGGGCCCGCGAAGAACAGCACGCCGCGCGGGCGATTGCCGCTCGCGCGCGCCTGCGCGCCGGTCAGACCCATCACCGATCGCATGAGGATGTCGATGGCCTTGGTCACCGCCGGCCGCTGCCCGCGTACGCGCTCCTCGATGAACGGCAGCGCACTGGCAATGCGCTCGCGCAGGTAGTCCTTCTTCCACGGATTCTCGGTGACGCCGACCTTGAAGCACTGCACCGCGTCGTCGACGTCGCGGAAGGCCAGTCCCAGGCGATCGGCGAGCTGCGCGATGTCGGCGAGTGCCACCAGCGGCAGGCCGTCGGTCATTTGCGCGAAGTCGCGCGCGAATTTCGCCTGCGCCTCCGGCGTGCCCGCCTCGAAGCCGCCGAAGAGGTTGCCCAGGTGCCCGGCCGCGGCGTGCCGCGTCTCGTAGTCGGGAAGGGCGAGGGTGAGCGCCGCCACGCGCGTGGAATCGAGCGAAAGCCACGACGGCAGGTCCTGGCCGCGGTTGACGAGCCACAGCACGGGGTTGAAGCGCGCCTTGCCGTTCGGGGTCGCGATGTCGGCGCCCTTGGGCACGATAGGGTGCGCGGTGAGCGAGATGCGCTCGGCGGCGACGAAAAAGCGATGCTCGCCGGCGTCGAGCCGGTCTGGCTGGCGCGCAAGCCGCGACGCGTAGTCGATCACCAGCGCGCAGCGCGCTTCGCGCTGGCCCGCGACCTTGCGCATGACGCCGGTCAGGTTCTCGAGGCTCATGGCCATGACGCCGTCGGCGAGCTTCAAGTCGAAGAGCTTCGTCGCGAGGTCGACCGCGGCCGGCTCGTTGGGGTACGGGCGCAAACCTTCGACCGGGTCGAACACCAGCAGGAACCGGTAGTCGAGTCTCGACAAATGCGCCCACAGGCAACGCAGGAGTGGGGCGAGCGTGGTGCCGTTGTCGATCGGGGTGAGGAAGCTGTCGCGGATGTTGCCCGCGAGCACGAACTGCGAGCGGATCGGCAAAAGCCGCGTCAGGTCGGCGATCCAGCGCGGGGTGGTGTCCATGAGGGCAGTCACGTCCGCAAACTACGTATCCGCAATGCGACGCGCCTTGGGCGCGCGGACATCGCCGCCTTCGTCCTTTGGCGCAATGCGCGGCACGCTCGCCGGATCGACTACCTGCACCGGCACCGCGCCGGCTTCGAGGCGACGCTGTACGTCGAACTGCAATCCTCGCGCGGCGAGTGTCTGCATGAGTTTCGGGAACTCCGCACACCAGCGATCCTCGGCGAGCACGTCCTGGCGTCTTCGCTCTTCGCTTTCCGCGTCGGCCTGCGCGCGGACGACGTTGAAATTGACCGTGCGCTCGTCGGAGTCGAGGCGCAGACGCACGAAGTAGTTGTCCCAGCCGTCGCGCCGGAAATGCACCGTGCCGCCGTCGGCGAACAGCGTGGCCTCGATGTCCTCCACCTCGTAGCCCAGGTCGCGCAACGATTCCTGCAGCACGAACGCGGCCGCGGCCTGCTCGCGGCCCTCGCGATCGGCCGCGGCCTCGTCGAGCGCGGCCTGCGCCGCATCGCGCAGCGCGGGGTCGAGGCGGGCCACGCCTGCGGCGACCTGCTCCAGCGCGCGCAGCAGCGGTGCGGGCGCGTCCTCGGGCATTTCGTCGAGCAGGCGCCTTGCCGCCGCCGTATCGTCCTGTTGCGCGGCGTGCGCCTCGCCGTGGCGTTGCACGGCCTGGCGCAACTGTGTCGCGAGCATGTCCGCGCGCTCGATGGTCGGCGCGAGTACGATCGCCTTCGCCAGCGTGTCGAGCTCCGCCGGCAGCGGCACGCCTTCCGCGAGCGGCAGGCGCGAGAGTATCCGCGCTGCGGTCTGCCGGAAACGCTCGGCGTGCTCGGCGGCAAGGCCCGGCTTCATCTGCCGCTGCAGCACGTAGGCCGAGAGCGCGTCGTCGATGGTCGGCGCGGCCGAGGTCGCGGCCAGCGCCGTGCGCAACTTGTCGCCGAACGCGGAGCCCGCCTGCGTGAGCAGCCTTTCCAGCTCTCGCACGGCATCTTCCAGCGCGCGCAGGTGGCTGCTCCACGCCGCGTCGTCGTCGCCGGACGGAGCGGCGGGCAGAGCGCGCGGGACGGCGGGGATTCCCAACGTATCGGCGAGACCGCGCAATCGCTCGAAGCGTGCGAACTGGCGGTCCGCCTCGCCGCGCACGGCCGCGATACGCTCGAGCCGCGCGTCGCGCTGGCCCTGCTGCGCCTGCCGCAGCGAGCGCTCCCGCTCGGCGAGCTGCGCCAGCACGTCGCCATACTCCCTGCGCATCGCCCGCGCTTCCTGCAGCGCGCGCTGCGACAGGAGCAGGAGCCCCTGGAATATGACGTAGCCGCAGGTGATCGGGCCGCTCATGGGAAAAGAGTAGCCGATTTCAGCGGCGAACCGCGGCTCACCCTGCGGCTCCTTTCTGGCCCTCGCTCGACCTTCGGTCTCGCCGCCTCGCTCACTCCTCGCCTCCTTGGACGGGCCTGCCGTTCGAGGGGCCGGCGCGTCGGCTCGCCTCGATCGCTCGGGGACGCGCGCTTCGCGCCTTCCTCGCTTCGCTCGGCCCCTCGCTCACTCCACGGCCTCCTTGTACTACCAGCGCAATGGGCCGCCCCGCGCGTCGGCCGTGCTCGATCGCTCGG
>JADLEZ010000331.1 GCA_020845855.1 Burkholderiales bacterium | reverse complement strand
TGATGAGCTCGCGCTGGCCGCGGCCGATCGGCACCATCGCGTCGATGGACTTGAGTCCCGTCTGCACGGGCTGCGACACGTGCTGGCGCGCGATCACGCCGGGCGCCACCTTCTCGATCACGTCGCGCAGCTTGGCGTTGACCGGTCCCTTGCCGTCGATCGGGCGGCCGAGCGAGTCGACCACGCGGCCGATGAGCTCCGGACCGACCGGCACGTCGAGGATGCGGCCGGTGCACTTGACGGTGTCGCCCTCGGTGATGTGCTCGTAAGCGCCCAGGATCACCGCGCCCACCGAATCGCGCTCGAGGTTCAGAGCGAGGCCGAACGTGCCGCCCGGGAACTCGAGCATCTCGCCCTGCATCGCGGACGACAGTCCGTGGATGCGGCAGATGCCGTCGGAGATCGAGACGACCGTGCCCTGCGTCTTGACCTCGGCAGCCGTATCCAGGTGCTGGATCTTCGCCTTGATGAGTTCGCTGATTTCCGAGGGGTTCAATTGCATGTTCACTCCATTCGGCGCGAAGTGGAACCCTACTTCGCGCCGGTTAGGTTTCCCCTGAACCTCGGGCCAAGCCCGTAGGTTCAGGGTAGAAAATCAAACGAAACAACGAGCATCGACTCGCAACATACTCACGGCGCCGTTATGCGCGCAGCTGCTGGGCCATCGCCCGCAGCTGCTCCTGTACGGTGCCGTCGATCACTTCGTCACCCACGGTGATGCGCGCGCCGCCGACCAGCGCCTCGTTCACCACCACGGTGGGCTCGATCCTGCGCTTGAACCGGCGCGCCAGCGCGATGGTGAGGTCCGCGAGGTCGTCGCCGTCGAGCGGGTACGCCGACTCGATGGTCGCCTTGGCGACACCGTCGGCGCCGTCCTTGAGCGACTCGAACAGCGTGGCGATGACGGGCATCAGCGCGATGCGATCGGCGCCGACCAGCACCCGGACGAAGTTGCGCCCCTCCTCGGAAAGACCGTCGCCGGCGACCGCCAGGAGCAGCGACTCCTTGGCCGGCGCGGTGAGCCGGGGATTGTCGAGCGCGTCGGCCACGCGCGGGTCGGAGACGATCTGGCTGCCAAGCTTCAGCATGGCCGACCACGCCGGCAACGCATTGGCGTCGCGCGCTAGCGCGAACGCGGCCTCGGCGTACGGGCGGGCGATGGTGGTGAGCTCGGCCATCGGTTTGTCTTAGAGCTGCCGCTTCAGCTGGTCGAGCAGCTGGCCGTGCACCTTGCGGTCGACCTCGCGCTTCAAGATTTGCGAGGCGCCGGCCACCGCGAGATCGGCCACCGAGTCGCGCAACTGCTCCTTGGCGCGCGCGACCTCCTGCGCGATCTCGGCCTTGGCCGCGGCGACGATGCGGTCGGCTTCCGCCTTGGCGTCGACCTTGGCCTGCTCGATCGCGTCGGCCTTGTACTTCTCGCCGATGGCGACGATCTCCGCCGAGCGCGCCTTGGCCGCGGCGAGCATCTCGACGTCGCGCTGCTCGGCATTGGCCAGGTCGCGCTTGCCCTGCTCGGCGGCCGCGAGGCCGTCGGCGATCTGCTTCTGGCGGGTCTCGATGGCGCGCATGAGCGGCGGCCACACGAAGCGCGCGCAGAACCAGATGAACAGGCCGAACGCGACCGCCTGCATGATCAGGGTCAGGTTGAAATTCATGGCCGGTCTTTCAGCGGGTGTTCGTCGGCGGGCGCTATTGCACGACGGCGAGCAGCGGATTGGCGAAGGCGAAGAACATCGCGAGGCCGACGCCGATGATGTAGGAGGCGTCGATCAGACCGAGGAGCAGGAACACCTTGCCCTGGAGTTGCGGCATGAGCTCCGGCTGGCGCGCGGCGCCCTCGAGGAAGCGCGAGCACATGATCCCCACGCCAACGCACGCGCCGAGCGCGCCCAGGCCGATCATGAGGCCGATCCCGATGCCCGTGTAGGCCTGGATCATCGCCAGCATTTGCACCTTATCCATTTTCTCGATCCTTTCGGTTGCGGGTGTGACGTTGGATGAAACGAAAGTCAGTGATGCTCCTCGCCCATCGCGATGTACACGATGGTGAGCATCATGAAGATGTACGCCTGGAGGAGGACGATCAGGATGTGGAAGATCGCCCAGCCCAGATTGAGCGCGGCGGCGACCAGGAATGCGATGATCCCGCCCGGGACGCTCATGCTGACCACGGCCGCCGCCATCATGCCGAGCAGCAGGAAGATGATCTCGCCGGCGTAGATGTTGCCGAACAGGCGCAGGCTGTGCGACAGCGGCTTGCTCACGAACTCGACCATGTTGAAGGCGAAGTTGAACGGCCACAGCAGCGGATTGCCGCCGAACGGCGCGACGAACAGCTCCTTGGCCCAGCCGCCGAGCCCCTTGGCCTTGATGCCGTACGCGATCATGAGGCCGAACACGGTCAGCGCGAGCGCGAAGGTGGTGTTGACGTCGGCGGTGGGCACTACGCGCCAATAGTCGAGCCCCAGCATGCCGAGCGCGCCCGAGACGATGTCCACCGGCAGGATGTCCATCGTATTCATGAGCGTCACCCATACGAACACGGTGAGCGCGATCGGCGCCACCCACAGGCTCTCGCCGTGGTAGATGCCCTTGACCTGGTCGTTGATGAAGTTGATGCAAAGCTCGACGAAGGCCTGCTTCTTCGTCGGCACCCCGGGGGTGGCGTTACGGGTCACGAGCCACATGAAGCCCAGGCCGAGCACGCCCAGGATCAATGACGTGACCACGGTGTCGAAGTTCACGCTCCAGAAGCTCGTGCTGCCCACCTGCTTCACCATGAAGGTGAGGTGGTGGTCGATGTACTCGGTAGGGGTCTGGTACGCCATGGGATCGGTTATCGGAAGCTAGGTGCGGCGATCGAGCAGGGCCAGGCGGAACAAGAGCACGGTGACGACGAACGTCGCGAAAAACGCAACCGCGACCAGGTCCTTGTAGTTCGCGAGCACGAGCCAGAGCTGCGCCACGATCACGAGGATCTTGCTTGCCTCGGCGCGAAACAGGGCAGCGACGGTGCCGCCGGGAGTCGCCGGACGGGAAACGGCGTACACGACCGCGAACACGACCACGGCCGCGATGTTGACGATCCCCCCCAGCACGGCCGACAGCGCCGCATGGCCCCCGCCCCACGGCCACGCAACGACGGCGCCGGCGACCGTCACGATCGCCTGCCACCGAAGTACGCGGCGGATCGCGAGAGTCGACAGCGGCGCTTGCGCGCTCATACAACGACTACCCTGCGCGCTTCGCGCTTCGGGGCAATTCGCACTCGGGAGCGGCCCTTCGTGCTCATGGCTCGGCGCGCTCCCGACTGCTTCCATGGGGCACTGCTGATTCGCTACGAAGCAAACTTTGGGATTTTACACGAAAACTTCCGGCGAAGACGCCGCTGCTGCTGGCGAGCGCTTCGCGCCCGGGGTCGCGCCTAGCCGCCCGACAACGCCCCCACGATCATGACCTCGTCGCCGGGCGACAGGAGTGCCGCGGGGTCGCGCTCGACTTTCATGGCGACGAACACCTGGATGTGGGGCCGGACGTGCCCGGCCTCGTCGAGGATGCGAAAGCGGATGCCGGGGTACGCGGCGTCGAGCGCGGCGAACACGTCGCGCAGGCGCGGCGCTTCGCTTGGCGCGATGACATTCACGCGCGCAGCACCCGCCGTGTAGGAGCGAAGCTGGGAGGGGATGGCGACGGGAAAGGTCGCGGCCATTGAATCTATGCTCAGGCCGGCTCGAGCGCGTAGATCTCCGGCAGATGCTGCGCGAGGCGCTTCCAGGTGCGGCCTTCATCGCGGCTGCCCCAGACTTCGCCCGACGTCGTGCCGAAATAGACGCCGGCGGTGGAGAACTGGTCGGCCGTCATCGCCTGCCGCTTGACCGTCCACCAGGCCTGCGACGACGGCATGCCGTCGGACTGGCGCTTCCACGTCTTGCCGCCGTCGCGCGTGCGGTACGCGGCCGGCTTGCCGCCCGGCGAGGTGCGCGGCCATACGTCGGTGCCGTCCATGGGAAACACCCACGCGGCTTCCGGGTCGTGCGGATGCGCGACCATGGGCAGCCCGATGTCGCCGACCGACTTCGGCATGCTCTCGCCGATGCGCACCCAGCGTGTGGCCGGCCGGTCGAGGCGATAGATGCCGCAATGGTTCTGCTGGTACAGCCGGTCGGGGTTGCCGGCGGCGAAGCGCACGCAGTGCGGGTCGTGGCCGAACTCCGGATCGGGCTGCGGAAGAAAGAGGGCGGCCACGCCCTGGTTCAGCGGATGCCAGTCGCGACCTTCGTCGGTCGACTCGAACACGCCGCCGCTCGACATCGCGATGTAAAGGTGCGCGGGATCGCGCGGGTCGACCAGCACCGAGTGCATCTTCGGCCCGTCGGGGGTGCCGTCCTGGTCGCCGCCGCACCACGCCTTGCGCTGGGGATGCGCGTTGAAGCCCGCGACACCTTCCCAGGTGACGCCGCCGTCGCGCGTGCGGAACAAGCCCTGCGGCGATGTGCCCGCGTACCAGGCTCCGGGCTGCGAGGCATGGCCCGGCGTCAGCCAGAACGTGTGGTCGACGACGCGTCCGCTGTCGGGCGCGAACGCGGGTGGTGCCGAGGCCTCCTTCCAGGTCCGGCCGTTGTCCTGCGAGCGGAACACGGTGGGGCCCAAGTGTCCGGTGCGTGCGGCGGCGAGCAGCGTCCTGCCGTCGCGCGGGTCCTGCACGGCGTGATGCACGATGTGCCCGAGGAACGCGGGCGAGGAGAGCTTCCACGAGCGGCGCGCGGCATCGGAGGTGAGCGTCCACAGCCCCTTGCGGGTCGCGATCAAGAGACGCGCGCGGCGGGGCGGGGTGCTGGTCCTGGTGGCACGCGTGGGCATGACGCAATCCTCCGATAGCGAAGGGCGAAACACTACGCCTGCCGCGCGTGCGAGCGCAAGCATCGCGCCGGCAAATGTGTGCTAGCCTCTTTGATCCGGCATCACGTTTTCTTCCCCAAGGAGCGCTCCATGACCATCAAGGTTGGCGACAGGCTGCCCGAAGGCACGCTGTCCGAGTTCATCGAAGTCGAGGGCAACGGCTGCACCGTCGGTCCCAATCAGTTCAAGGTCGAGGATCTCGCCAAGGGCAGGAAAGTGGTGATCTTCGGATTGCCGGGTGCCTTCACGCCGACCTGCTCGGCCAAGCACGTGCCGTCCTATGTCGCGAACTACGACAAGCTCAAGGCGAAGGGCGTGGACGCCGTGTACTGCATGTCGGTCAACGACGCGTTCGTCATGGGCGCGTGGGCGCGCGAGCAGAAGAGCGAAGGCAAGGTGCACATGATGGGCGACGGCAGCGCCGACTACACGAAAAAGCTCGGCCTCGAGCTCGACCTCGTCGCCCGCGGCATGGGCACGCGTTGCCAGCGCTTCTCGATGCTGGTCGACAACGGTGTCGTGAAGACGCTCAACGTCGAGGCGCCGGGCAAGTACGAGGTGTCCGACGCGGAGACGATGCTGAGGCAGCTCGGCTGAGGGTCGCGTAACCGTCAGCGGGCCTGCCGAGTTTCGACACGGCCCGCGGGAGCTTCGCGGCGGATCGCCGACTCCGGTGCGCAAAAAAAGAAGACCCGGGCGCGATGATCCCGCGCGCGGGGTGGGAGGTAACTGCGGATCCCTCGCTTCGCTCCAGATGACACAAAGGGCTACTAGCGCGCCACGCGCGAGGCCATGGCGGCGCTCGCCTCCCGCCGCCGAGCCTCGGCGGCGACCGCCGCCCACTTCGCCGCCAGGATCGGGTCCGCGGACACACCGATCGGAAACAGCTTCGGTCCCAACCGGTACATGAGCGCCAGGATCTCGGCGCTGCGCGCGTCACCGGTCTCGCCGGCGCGCAGGAAGTACGCGACGGCTTCGACGTCGTGACCCTTCTCGTAAGCGGCAAGGCCCGCCGCCAACAGCTTACGCGCGGCCGCATGCTCCCGGCTATCCTGGGTTGCGGACGGTGACGGCGCGACGACGACCGCCGCCACGTCGTTGCATTGAACGCCGGTGGCGTCCATGCCGCCATCCGCCGTGCCGCCCGAACAATCGTGCCCATGCGCGGCACCGGCAAGGGCCAGGCTCGCTGCGACCAGCATCGTGCGTCGAACGTTCATCGTGCTCTCCTTGGTGGTGGGTGCAGGGGATTCGTCGCAGGCCGCACGCGCTCAGCGCTTCGGTTGCGCAAGGCCCACGCTGTCCGCGACCCGCGCGGACGCGCGCGCCTCGAAGCGGGCACGGCGCTCCTCGAACACCTGCCGGCGGTGCGCGGCGGCGCGATCACCCGTGCTGGCGACGCCGGCGGCGGTCGTGGTGCGCTCGCCGCCGTCCGACGCCGCGATGCAAGCGAGCGCGGCGAGAAAGCCGACGCAGGCGATGGACTTGCCGAGCGCCGCCGCCGTGGTCGGGCGGTGGGACGGCTCGTCTGCCGTGGGCTTCGCTGATCGGACGTTCATGGCTGCTCCTTTGCGTCGCTTCTCATCCACTCGTACGAGCTATCCGCGCCAAACCGGCCAGCGCCGCGACGCGAATATTCGCGGGCACGCCGTTACGACGGCGCCGCGGCTGCGCTACAGTGAGAGCCACACCCGATCCGGGCGCGGGAGGCCGATGCATGGCCGACGACAGTCCTGCCGACACGACTCGTTCGCGGGTCACTTTGCTGCTCGCGGCGGCGCGCGACGGCGACACGGAGGCCGCGAGTGCTGCGTACGCCATGCTCTGCCACGAGCTGCGTCAACTCGCGCGCGCCAAGCTGCGCCGGCACCGGGCGATGACGCTGCTCGATACGACGTCACTCCGCGCAATTTCGTATGAACGGGCGGAGCCCGAGCGATGACTATCGACACGGCGGCGTTGCAGCGTCTATCGCAGTTGCTCGACCGCGCGCTCGAGCTCGACCCCGCGCAGCGCGAGGCGTGGCTCGCCGCGCTGGCCGGCGACGACGCGGCGCTCGCCCCGACGCTGCGCGACCTCCTCGCGCGCACCGTGTCGCGGGAAACCGCCGCCCTCCTGCACGGCCCGCCGGCTTTCACGCTGCTCGGGGCCGAGGCGGCCACCGCCGGGCTCGCCCCGAACGACGTCGTCGGCGGCTACCGCCTCGAGCGCATGCTCGGTCGCGGGGGCATGGGCGAAGT
>JADLEZ010000330.1 GCA_020845855.1 Burkholderiales bacterium | reverse complement strand
CTACCTGGAGATCGCGCCGGAGCAGATGTACGCGCCGGGCTTCGCGATCCTGCTCACGGCGCTGTCGTTCAACGCGCTGGGCGAGTCGCTGCGCGTGGCGCTCGACCCCACGATGAAGCATCGCTAGACCGTGCCGTTCGCGCCGACGCGCGCCCGGCCGGCGCGCGTCGGGGCTCCGAGGAGATCCCCGCATGACGAAACCCGACGTGATGACGCCGCAGCAGGCGTTCGCCGACATGGTCGCCCAGGGCGACGTGGTCATCGACCGCTTCGACGACTGGGTGAAGCGCCATCCCGACAAGGTCTTCATCGACTACGGCGAGGACGACCTGCGCCTGAGCTTCGCGGAGTTCTCCCGCCAGGCCGACGCGATCGCAGCCGGCTTCGTGCAGCTGGGGGCGGTGCCGGGCGATCGTGTCAGCGTGATGACGCGCAACTCGCTCGTCGCCACGCTGGTGATGTTCGCGTGCTGGCGCAGCGGCACGATCTACGCGCCGGTGAACTTCAACTACAAGGGCAAGCTGCTCAGCTACCAGCTCAACGACACCGCGCCGAGCGTGTTCGTCGTGGGCGCGGACTGCGCGCAGGCGGTGCACGAGGTGCTCGGCGAGACCACGATCGGCGCCGTCGTGCTGCACCGGCCGCGGCCCGGCGACCATGACGCCGGGCTCGGCGACTTCCCCGCGGGCTTCGGCGCCGGCCGCCGAACCGCCGCCTTCGCCGACCTGATCGCCGCCGGCGGCAGCATCCCCCGGCTTGCGCGCGCGTACTCGGATCTCGCGAACATCATCTACACCTCGGGCACCACCGGCCCCGCAAAGGGCGTGCTGCAGAGCTTCCGGTGGATGAACCAGTACGCGTACGTGATGCGCAACCTGAACGCGAACGACGACGTCATCTACTGCGACCTGCCGCTGTACCACGTCGGCGGCGCGCACTTCCTGATCGCGCGCGCGGCCTGGAGCGGCAACACCGTGGGCCTGTGGGACAAGTTCAGCGCGAACGCGTTCTGGGATCGGATCGCGCGCACCGGCTGCTCCACCGGCGTGCTGGTCGACGTGATGATTCCGTGGCTGATGAGCGCCGAGCCTCGCGCGGGCGACCGCGAGAACACGCTGAACAAGATGCACATGCAGCCGTTGCCGATGAACCACCACGCGGTGGCGAAGCGCTTCGGCATCGACTTCGTCACCTGCGGTTTCGGGCAGACCGAGGCCGGCATGGGCTGCGGCGCGCTGATCGACGAATGGGGCCAGGAACAGGGTACGCCGGCGGGGCTGTGGCGCGGTCCGTCCAAGGACGAGGTGCGCGCGGCGATGCGCCGCTTCGGCCTGCCCGTGATCTCGGGCGAGACCACGCTCGCGAAGGGCTTCATGGGCCTGCCGTCGCCGCTGCTCGAGGGCGCGGTGCTCGATCCGCAGGACAACCAGTGCGCCGACGGCGAAGTCGGGCAGCTCGCGTTCCGGCCGCGCTTCCCGAACCTGATCCTCGAGGAGTACTTCAAGAAGCCCGAGGCCACGGTCAAGACCTTCCGCAACTGCTGGTTCCACACCGGCGACGCCTGCTACCGCGGCAAGGACGGCCTGTGGTATTTCGTCGACCGCATGGGCGGCTTCTTCCGCGTGCGCGGCGAGAACATCTCGTCGTACCAGGTCGAAGACCTGATCAACGGCCACCCGAAGGTGCGCGCCACCGCCGCGGTGCCGGTGCCCGCCGACGTCGGCGACGAGGAAGACGTGGCGGTGTTCGTCGAACTCAAGGACGGCGAGACGATGACCGAGGGCGAGCTGCGCGACCACGCGCGCGACGTGATGCCGAAGTACATGGTGCCCAAGCACATCCGCTTCATCCCGGCGCTGCCGCTCACGCCCACGAACAAGGTCGAGAAGTACAAGCTGAAGCAGCAGCTGATGGCCGAGCTCGGCAAGGCGCCGCGCACGCCCGGCTGAGCCCGACGCGCCACCACCGGACCCGCCCCGCACGATGAGCACGACCCGACTCCGGCTGACCGCCTACACCGACTACAAGAGCCCGTATGCGTACGTGGCGAAGAACGCGACGAAGGCGCTTGCGCTCGAGTACCCCGCGGTGGAGCTCGTCTGGTTGCCGTACACGCTGCGGATCGCCGAGTACCTCGACGCGGTGGACGCGCGCAGCGCGCACAACTGGCGCAAGGTGAAGTACGCGTACATGGACGCACGCCGGCTTGCGAACCGGCAGGGGCTGGTGCTGAAGGGCCCGAAGCGCATCTACGAGGGTTCGCTCGCGTCGATGGGCATGTTGTACGCGCAGCGTGCCGGCATCTTCGACGCGTATCACGACCTCACGTTCGAGCGCTTCTGGAAGCACGACCTCGACATCGACTCGATGGAGCAGATGCAGGACCACGTCGCGCGGCTCGGCGGTTCGCCCGATGACTACGCACGCTACGTGACCGGACCGGGCCCGGACGAGAACCGGGCGATCGTCGACGCCGCCGAGGCGGCCGGCGTGTTCGGCGTGCCCATGCTGGTGCTCGACGGCGAACTGTTCTGGGGCGGCGATCTCATCGAAGCGGTCAAGCGGGCGATCGAGCGCCGGCTCGAGTCTGGCGCGGCGCAGGCACGGGGCGCCGGCGGGCGCTGACCGCGCGATGCCTGCGCGTCGCTAGAGGCGCCCCACCAGCGACGCCCGCTGCGACAGCTCGATGAAGTTGCCGTCCGGATCCCGCACGAACGAATAGCGCACGGTCTCGCCGAGCAACGCGGGCGGGCGGCCTTCCTCGCCGCCGCGCGCCAGCACGCCGGCGTGCTCCGCGACGCAGTCGCGGATCTGCACCGTGGTGTAGCGCCAGCCCGGCGCGCGCCAGTCGTCGCAGCGCTCGACGCGGCGCTCGTCGACCACCATCACGCGCGTGTCGCCGCACAGGTACACGCCGGACGACGGCGAGTCGAACTGCATCGCGTGCCGCCAGAAGCGGTCGTGCGCGTCGCGATTGTTCACGGCGAGCTCGATCGCGATGCCGACGACGCCGTCGTCGCCCGGCGGCACGAGCAGCACGCGATTGCCGTCCGGGTCCGCGAGCTCGCGCGGCACGGCCAGGCCGGGGCGCGCGATCCGCACGCGCACGATGCCGCTGGCGGGCGCCGGCGACAGCGGGTCACGCGCGTGGTTCACCTTCAGGATCGAGCCGTTCATGTGGTGGCGAAGCTGCTGCATGCCGCCGCCGAGCTTGCCCATGTGGTCG
>JADLEZ010000329.1 GCA_020845855.1 Burkholderiales bacterium | reverse complement strand
CGAAAGCGGATCCCTCGCTGCGCTCGGGATGACACCGGATTGGGGATACGGTCGCGAAATTCCACAAACTTCTAGATTGCGGCGTCTCGACCATGAGCAGCCGCTCCCGTCCGGCGGGGTTAGCGGCCTCGATACGCGTCGCGGCCGCGCTAAGCGCCGGCGCCGGCTGCCCTCGGCCTACCGAGTCCCGTCGTCGACCGCGACCGGCAGGTACCAAGGACACAGCAGCTTTTCGATCCACACCACCGCGTAGAAGCACGCGATGCCAAGCAGCGACAGCAGCACCAGCACGCCGAACATCACGGCGGTCCTCATCTGGCCGGAGTTGGTGAGGATCAGGTAGCCCAATCCCTTGTCGGCGCCGACGAACTCGGCCACCACCGCGCCGATAACCGCGAGGGTGATCGCGACCTTGAGGCTGCTGAAGACGTACGGCAGCGCCCACGGCAGGCGCACGCGCCAAAACACCTTCAGCTTGCCGGCATCGAGGGAGCGCGTGAGATCGAGAAGCTCGGCCTCCACCGCCTCGAGGCCTGTCGCCGTGTTGATCACGATCGGGAAGAATGATACCGCCGCCGCGACGATGATGTTCGACGTCATGCCGTAGCCGACCCAGATGAGCAGCAGCGGCGCGATCGCGACCTTGGGCACCGATTGCAGCATGAGCAGCAGCGGATAGATGATCTGGCGAAGGACGCGCGAGTAAACCACGGCCACCGCGAGCGGCACCGCGGTGACCACGGCAAGGAAAAAGCCTCCGAGGACCGTCCACAGCGTGGCGAGGAAGTGCATGGGCAGAATGCTGCGGATGGCCCAGGTCTCGGTCACGATTTGCTGCGGCGACGGAAGCAGCCACACCGGGATGCGCGCGGACATGCAGACCACCTGCCAGACGGCGACGAGGCCCGCGAGCACAGCCGCAACCTGGCCGTATTCGCGAACGACTCCCCAGGCCGCGACACGCCAGCTCATGCGCGTGCGCGTCGGTCGCTCTCGAACAGCGCCCGGATTTCCTCGACGTGCTCCTTGAACTCGCCGCTGAACTCCATGTCGAGGGTGCGCGGCCGCGGCAGGCCGATCTCGATCTCCTTCACGATGCGGCCGGGCCGCGACGTAAGGACGATGACACGATCGGCGAGGAGCACTGCCTCGACGATGCTGTGAGTGACGAAGACCACGGTCTTGCGCCGCTGCGTCCAGATCTTCAGCAGCTCGATGCCGAGCTCCTCGCGGGTCATCGCATCGAGCGCCGCGAAGGGCTCGTCCATCAACAGAACCTGTGGATCGTAGGCGAGCGCACGGCAGATCGAGACGCGCTGTTGCATGCCTCCCGACAGCTCGTCGGGCCGCGCGCGCTCGAAGCCGCGCAGTCCAACCAGTTCGATCAGCCGCTTCGCTTCGTCGATGTGCTTGCGCACCGGCCAGCCGAGCATCTCGATCGGGAACAGGATGTTGTCGAGCACGCTTCGCCAAGGCACTAAGATGGGTCGCTGGAATACCATGCCGATGTCGCGCGAGGGCTTGGCGAGCGGCGTGCCGTTGAAGAGGATGCGTCCCGACGACGGCCGGATGACGCCGGCAATCAGCTTGAGCACCGTGCTTTTCCCACAACCGCTCGGCCCCAGCAGGGTGACGAACTCGTCGGCAGCGATGCGGAAATCGAGTGCATCGAGGGCGGTCACGGTGTCGCCCGAGCGGGTCTCGAAAACGCGGCCCAGCCGCTCGGCCGCGATGCGCGGCAGCGGGGGCGCCGCGGCGGCGTCGCCGAGTGCCGGGCCACCGCCCGCCTCGGCGTTCCGCGCGACAGCAATCATTTCGACTGCGCTGGCCCCGGGACGGCAACGCTCGTGGGCATGTAACCGGGCACGTAGATCTCGTCGATCGGGAGCACACGCTTGAGCGACAGTGCATTGGTGATGACGTCGCGCGTCGCTGTCATCTTCTCCGCGGTGATCTGCCCGAGCCCGGTCATGCGCATCGGGTCGCTCACCGACACGTCTCTCACGGCGAGCAACTCGTCGAGCGCCGCTTCCGCATCGACTTCGGGATTGCGCTTGCGCAGGATCGCGATCGCCTCCTCGGGATGAGCGAACGCGTAGGCAAGCCCGCGCAGCGAGGCGTCGACGAAGGCGCGCACGAGCGCGGGATTCGCTTCCAGCGTCTTCGGATTGACGATGATCGCGTTGCCATACGCGTTAACGCCGAAATCCGAATAGCGCATCGACGCCGCGGAGTTGCCCTGCCGGGCGGCCATCTTTTTGAAGCGTGCCGCGTTGACGCTCTGCTCGAGCACGGCGTCGACCTGCCTCGACATCAGCATTGGCAGGAACGTCGCGCCGTCGACCACGACCTCCGTGAGCTTGTCGCGCTCGATGCCGTTCGCCTTGAGAAACGCCGGGAACAGGGTTACCGAGGCCCCCGAGGCGGAGCGGCCGATCTTGCGGCCGGTGAGATCCTTCGGCTGCCTGATGCCGGATTCGGTGAGGTAGATGAGACCCGTGGTCGCCTTCTGGTACACCATCGCAACGATACGCACGGGCACGTCCTCGTTCGCTCGCGCCGCGATGATCGTCCCGGTGTCGGCGATGCCGAAGGTCGCCGTCCCCGACGCGACGCGCTTGACCGTGTCGCCCGAGCCGAACCCGCGCGAGATCGTGACCTCGAGCCCGGCGTCGCGGTAGTAACCCTTGTCGGCGGCGACAAAGTAGCCCGCTTGAGTGCCGCCGACCACCCAGTCCAACGCGAGACTGACGCTCTGGGCGGGCGCGGCGAAGGCTGGGGCGGCGAAAATCAGCGCGATCGCGGCGGTCGCAGCCGCGGCCATCGAACCAAGCAGTCGAGGGATAGTTGAGCGCATCGCTTCCTCCTTGGTCATCGAATGTTTCATGGGGCCCGCTG
>JADLEZ010000328.1 GCA_020845855.1 Burkholderiales bacterium | reverse complement strand
GTGCGCGTGCTGATCAAGGCCGGCGCGCCGCTCGACCACGTCAACAACCTGGGCTGGACCGCGCTCATCGAGTCGATCGTGCTGGGCGACGGCGGTACGCGCCACACTGCCACGCTCGCCGCACTGGTGGAGGCCGGAGCGAACGTCAACATCGCCGACCGCCAGGGCATGTCGCCGCTGCACCTCGCGCAGGCCAACGGCTATCGCGAGATGACCGCGATCCTGGAGCGGGCCGGCGCGAGATAGGGTCAGATTCGATTCTCGCTTTGCGGGCGAGGCTGCTTCGGTCCATGCAGACCCCGTTGCAGCAGAGAATCGACTCTGACCCTAATTATGGCAAACCGCTGATTTCGCCGCGGGCGACGATCTTCCGCGCGAGCCGGCGCGACAATCGCCGGCATGCTCTACGACGTCGGCATCGTCGGCGCGGGCTTCGCGGGACTCGCTTGTGCCCGGGTCGCGGCGCGGCGCGGGTTGCGGGTGCTGGTGGTCGACCGCAAGGCCGGGCCCGGCGAGCGCATGCACACCACCGGCCTCGTGGTGAAGGAAGCCGCCGAACGCTGGGAGATTCCCGCGGTCCTCACTCGCCGCGTGCCCGGTATCCGCTTGTACGCCCCGCGCCTGTCCGCGCTCGATCTCGACGCCGCCGGCTACTACTTCCTCGCCACCGACACGCCGGCGTTGATGCGCTGGTTCACGCGCGAAGCCGCGCGCGCGGGCGCGCACCTGCGCTTCGGGCGCGCGTTCGGCGCGCAGCGTATCGCCGGGGGATGGCGGTTCGACCGCGGCGAGCGGGTACGCTGGCTGGTCGGCGCCGACGGGCCACGCTCGGCAGTCGCCGCGCACGCGGGACTTGGCCGCAACCGGCACTTTCTCGCGGGAGTCGAAGCCGAGTATCGTGGGGTGGAGGGCGTGGACCCCGACCGCCTGCACTGCTTCCTCGACCGCACGCTCGCGCGCGGCTACATCGGCTGGGTAGTGCCGGGCCACGGCGGCGTCTTCCAGATCGGGCTCGCGTGCCGGCGGCCGCAGCGCCCGAACCTGCGCGCGTTCCTGCGCAAGGTGGCGCCGGTATTCGACTTTGCACACGCGCAATGCATCGGCCATCGCGGCGGCCTGATCCCCGTCGGCGGTCCGGTCTCTCCGATGTCCGCGGGCCACGTGCTGCTGGTCGGCGACGCCGCGGGCCTCGTCTCGCCGCTGTCGGCAGGGGGCATCCACACCGCCCTCGAATCGGGCTTCGTGGCGGCGCACGCGATCGCCGACCACCTTCTCGAAGGCGCGTCCGATCCCGGGCGCGCGGTCGTGCAACACGCGCCGCGCTTTGTCACCAAGCGCGCGTTGCGCGTGCTCTACGACCGAGGCGTGCCTGATGCCTGGTTCGATGCGATGCTGGGCACGCGCGCATTCACCGCGCTCGCCCGCTCGGTGTACTTCCACCATCGCGGATTGCGCTCGGTGGAAGGCTGGCGTGACCTCGCGCAGGCGCTCCTGCGCGGCCACCCCTGACCGCGCCGACGGGCGCCGGTGCCCCGCCCTGGCAGCGCGGGCAGCGCGCCTCCCGAAGAACCCGCCGCCCGCTCAGCATCAGCGCCCGTACCGCCCTCCATTCATAAATTTCAGTCTTGACAGAAATTTATGGTAGCGTAGAGTGATGGTCAAAGCCGCCCGTCGAAAGCGGTTCCCATCCATGCACGCCCTAGACACCGAAGCCCCGCCCATCGCGCTGTCCCCGATCGGCCAGCGCTTCGTGCTGCACTGGGGCGAGATGGGCTCGCGCTGGGGGGTCAACCGCACCGTCGCGCAGATCCACGCCCTCGTCTACCTCGCCGGACGCCCGCTCCATGCCGAGGAGATCGCCGCCGCGCTGCGGGTGGCGCGCTCCAACGTGAGCACCAGCCTGCGCGACCTTCTGCACTGGAACCTGGTGCGCGTCGTGCACCGCCTGGACGACCGGCGCGACTACTACGAGACCGCGCGCGACCCGTGGGATCTGTTGCGCACCATCGTGCGCGAGCGCAAGGCGCGCGAGTTCGACCCCACCATCGCCGTGCTGCGCGCGTGCGTCGCCGACCCGGCCTTCGCGGCGGAGGACGCGGGCACGCGCGCGCGCCTGGCCGAGACGCTCGCGCTCATGGAAGCGCTGTCGTCGTGGAGCGAGGACATGCTGCGCCTGGACACGGCCACGCTCACGCGCCTCATGAAGATGGGCGACAAGGTGCGCGCGCTCCTGCCGGCGGCCAAGGCCCGCGTAAAGCGCTGATTCATGCATGCCCGCGCCGACCCCGTGCTCGCGTATCCGCTGACGGTCTACTACGACGCGTCCTGCCCGCTGTGCAGGAGCGAGATGGAATCGCTCAAGGCGCGCGACGCCGGCAATCTCTTGTACCTCGTCGACTGCTCGAAGGGGCTCGTCGCGTTCGCCGACGTCACCCAGGCCGCGATGATGGCGCGCATCCACGCCCGCGACGCCGACGGCCGCTGGCTCGACGGCCTCGACGTGTTCGCCGCAGTCTATCGCGCAGCCGGTTTTCCGGTCCTCGCGCGGCTGTATGCGAGCCGGTGGCTGCGGCCGCTGCTCGACCGCCTCTACGGCTGGGTGGCCGACCACCGCAGGCTCTTTGCGCGCCTGGGCCTCGCGCGGCTGTTCCGGCTCGTGCCGGCGCACAAGCCGGCGTGTAACGCGTGCGCCGAAGCGTCCCCGCGCTAATATCCGCGCCTCGTGGCCTGGTTCCATCAACTGTCGTCGTCGGAACTCGCCGCGATCGTGGTCCTGGTCACGCTCCTCGTGTCGATCACCGGACTTGCGATCACCGCGCACCAGGTGCGCCAGACGACGCTGCACCGGCAACTCGACAACGGGGCGATCGCGGGGCTCCTGGCGGCGCTGATCGGGATCTACGCCATCGCGGCGGGACTGACCGCGGTTGCGGTCTGGGGCAACACGGGTGAAGCCGCCGCCAACGTGGGCAAGGAGGCGGGGGCGCTGACGGTGCTGTGGCACGACCTGGGCGGATACCCGCAACCGGTCAGGGACGAGTTGCGCAAGCAGGTGATCGCCTACACCGAGTACGTCGTGAAGGACGAGTGGCCGCTGCATCGCAAGGGAGAGGCGCCGAGCCTTTCGCTTGCCACGGTGGATGCGTTCCAGCGCATGCTGTTCGGCTTCGAGCCCGCGACCGAAGGTCAGAAGGCGCTGCACGGCCAGACAATCGCTTCGTACAACAAGCTCCTCGATGCGCGGCGCATGCGCCTGCAATCGGTGGCGGACACGGCACTCCCGGCGGAGCTGTGGGTGGTCGTCCTGCTGCTCGGCGTAATCGCGACTTCCGCCTGCTTCCTGCTGCGTGTGGACAGCTTCGCGATGCACGCGACGATCACGATCCTGGTCGCCGCGCCGATCGCGCTCGTCCTCTACTTCATCGCGGTGACCGACCGTCCGTTCCAGGGCGGCATCAGCGTGTCGGCGGAGCCCTACCAGATGCTGCTCGACCGCATCATGCTGCCCGAGCTCGGCCGCAAGTAGGCGGCTTCAGTCGCCCTTGAAGATCACGCTGAACGGGCGCGGCACGTCGGTGAGCCGCTTGAAGAAGTGCACCTTGATGAAGCCGCTCTGGCGCTCGAAGAGCTCGCGGATGCGCTCGGTGCCCTCGGTTTGCGCGGTTGCCCGCCCGATGAAGTTCTTCTGCCCCGGCGCGCGATGGCGCCCGGTGAGCGCGAGCTCGAGCTCGGCGAGCCCGCGGTTGCGCGACATGTAGCTGCCGAACACCGCCAGCGCCTCGATCTCGTACTTGTTGCGGATCGCGGTGCGGTTGAATTGGTCGGCGAGCTCGGTGCAATGGTTGAGCAGCATCTGCGCCTGCTCGCGCTCGAGCGGCTCGATGATGCGGGCGCGCGCGATCTCCCGAAAGCGCGTCGTGAGGTGGTAGTACGAGCCGGAGGGCGTGAGCTTCCGGAGCAGGCCGTCCTGCACCATTTCCTCGACGATGGCCTTGCTGGCCTGCTCGGTCAGGCGAAAGTCCTCGACCAGCGCGCCGATCGGCACCGTCGCTGGGGCGGCCTTGTCCTCCGGCACCCGCGACAGCACGCGGTTGGCGGCGTCACGCAAGCGCAGCGGGTCCATTCCGAAATACAGATGGCGTGCGACCAGGGTCATTGCTTTCATGCCCCTCCCCCTCCTAGACTAGGACAACGGCATAAAGCTACCACAACTTCTGCTAGGTGTGGTGTATGCCACAATATGCTTGCTGGTTTACCGTTTGATTCGTCGGCGCCCGCCTCGCTCGCGCAGGCCGTGCAACGCCTTCCAGGACAGGTCCAGCTCGTCGTGCAGCCATACCCGCAGGGAGTCGAGCGGCGCCCAGGAGTGCAGGCTCGGCGGGTAGACGAAGTGGTAGGGCTCGGCATCGGCGTGAGTTATTGTTGTAGACGACAATTATACGAGACGACCGTCGATCAGCGCGTCTGCCGCGAGGATTTCGCGCGATAGCGAGAGGCCGAGGCTCTGCTCGGCGGCCTGCAGCATGAGCCCGGCATCGTTGAACACGGCGACGGGAGTGACCTGCGTTTTGACGCCCGAAGCCGCGAACCACGCCTTCCAAAGATCGGCGTCGCCGAGCAGCGGCTCGCGCGCGAGCGCTTCCGGCTGCGCGCCGAGCAGGCGGCGCGCCGCGGACGGCGATCCGACGACGATCATCGGCGGCCGGCCGAAAAGACGTTGCGACGAAAGGCCCGGCCACGGCCCGTGGCCTTGCCGCACGGCCGCGTGAAAGCCCTCGCGCACGAGGTCGACGGCACGAATGGACGCGTCGATCTCCAGCGCCACCCCCGGGTGCCGCTCGCGCCAGCGCACGATGCGCGGCATGAGCCAGCGTTGCGCGAAC
The DNA here is from genome assembly GCA_020845855.1 of Burkholderiales bacterium. Taxonomy (GTDB): domain Bacteria; phylum Pseudomonadota; class Gammaproteobacteria; order Burkholderiales; family Casimicrobiaceae; genus VBCG01. The sequence goes on along the minus strand of JADLEZ010000328.1, from coordinate 2,246 downwards.
GAGGGCAGCACCGTGACGCGCAGGCGCTGCGCACTGCCGGCGGCGGCGGCACCAGCCGCCTGCACGCCATCGTCGAGTTGCGCCAGCGCGCCTTGCACGCTGCGCAGCAGCGCTTCCCCGGCGGCGTTGAGCACCACGCGCCGGCCACGCCGATCGAAGAGCGCGAAGCCCAGGTGCTCTTCGAGACCCTTGATCTGCTGGCTGACCGCGCTATGGGTGAGGAACAGCTTGTCGGCGGCGGCGCGCAGGTTGCCGCTTTCCGCGACGGCGCCCGCGAGTTGCGCGACATCGGCCTCGACCCCGGAGTTGCCGGGAATCACGGCGAGCGCGACCGGGTGCGCGACTGGTGGTAGCGCGGTTTTGCGCTACTCTTGGCGGTTTTCGCCGGGAGATCCGCCGTGACCTACATGCTGCTCATCGTGGAACCCCGCGGCCAGCGGGCACAGCGCAGCGACGCCGAGGGCCGCGCGCTGTACCAGCGCATGCTCGACTACTCCGCGCAGCTCAAGACCCGCGGCGTGCTGCGCGCCAGTCAGTCGCTCCTCGCCGACACCGAAGGCGTGCGGGTGAAGGTGCGCGAGGGCAAGCTTCGCTTGCTCGACGGCCCGTTTTCGGAATCGAAGGAGATGGTCGGCGGCTACTTCATCGTCGACTGCGCGACGCGCGAGGAGGCGGTGGCCATCGCAGGCGAGATCCCCGCGGCCGAATGGGCGACCGTCGAAGTGCGCGAATTCGGCCCCTGCTTCGCGTAAGCTAGGCGCGCGCCCGCCGGTCAAGCAGTTCGTTGAAAATCCCACTGTGTCATCCCGAGGAGCGAAGGCGACGAGGGATCTGCTTCACGCAACTCGCTGATTTGACGCGATCGGCAATGGTGCCGCCATCCGCGCCCGCCGCGGATACCCCGACCCTTACATGCTGCGCCGGTACTGGCCCCCCACTTCGAAAAGGGCGTTGGTGATCTGACCCAGCGAGCACACCCGCACCGTGTTCATGAGCTCGCCGAACACGTTGCCGTTGTCGATCACCGTCTGCTTCAACTTCGCGAGCGCCGCCGGCGCGGCGTCCGCGTGGCGCGCGTGGAAGTCGGCGAGGCGCTTCAACTGCGACTGCTTCTCCTCCTCCGACGAGCGCGCGAGCTCGATCTTGGCGGGCACGGGATCGCCGTGCGGATTGCGAAACGTGTTCACCCCGATGATCGGGTAGCTGCCGTCGTGCTTCTGGCGCTCGTAGTACAGCGACTCCTCCTGGATCTTGCCCCGCTGGTAGCCGGTCTCCATCGCCCCCAGCACGCCGCCGCGCTCGGAGATCGCCTCGAACTCCTTCAGCACCGCCTCCTCCACGAGGCCGGTGAGCTCCTCGATGATGAACGAGCCCTGGTTCGGGTTCTCGTTCTTGGCGAGCCCCCATTCGCGGTTGATGATGAGCTGGATCGCCATGGCCCGGCGCACGCTCTCCTCGGTCGGGGTGGTGATCGCCTCGTCGTAGGCATTGGTGTGCAGCGAGTTGGTGTTGTCGTAGGTCGAGATCAGCGCCTGCAGCGTGGTGCGGATGTCGTTGAACGGGATCTCCTGCGCGTGCAGGCTCCGCCCGCTCGTCTGCGAATGGAACTTGAGCTTCTGCGAGCGCTCGTTGGCGCCGTAGCGGTTCTTCATCGCCACCGCCCAGATCCGTCGCGCGACCCGGCCGATCACGGTGTACTCGGGGTCCATGCCGTAGCTGAAGAAGAAGCTCAAGTTCGGCGCGAAGTCGTCGATGTGCATGCCGCGCGCGAGGTACGCCTCCACGAACGTGAAGCCGTTGCTCAGCGTGAACGCGAGCTGCGAGATCGGGTTGGCGCCCGCCTCGGCGATGTGGTAGCCCGACACCGACACCGAGTAGAAATTCCTGATGTTGTGGCGGACGAAGTACGACTGGATGTCGCCCATCACCTTGAGCGAGAACTCGGTGCTGAAGATGCACGTGTTCTGGCCCTGGTCCTCCTTCAGGATGTCCGCCTGCACCGTGCCGCGCACGGTGGACAGCGTCCACGCCCTGATCTTGTCCGCCTCGTCGTCGGTCGGCTCGCGGCCGTTGTCCTCGCGGAACTTGGCGAGCTGCTGGTCGACGGCGGTGTTCATGAACATCGCGAGCAGCGTGGGCGCCGGGCCGTTGATGGTCATCGACACCGAATTGTTCGGCGCGCACAGGTCGAAACCCGAGTAGAGCACCTTCATGTCGTCCAGCGTGGCGATCGACACGCCCGAGTT
>JADLEZ010000327.1 GCA_020845855.1 Burkholderiales bacterium | reverse complement strand
CTCAATTCCCCTGCAGCTGCTGCCACTGGGCGAGGAACTCCGTGCGCTTCGCCTGCGCCTCCGCGTCGCTGATGGGGAACACCTTGATGCTCTTGAGCTCCGGCAGTTCCACGTACTTGCCGACCTCGATGTCGGTGCGGCTCGGGCGGCGGAACGCGCGCTCCAGGAGCGCGATCTGCGCGTCTTTCGATAGCGCCATGTCGTAGAACGCGCGCGCCGCGGCCGGGTTCGGCGCGTTCTTTACCAGCACGATGGCTTCTTCCGTGACGAACGTCCCGTCAATGGGGTAGACGAGCTTGATCTCCTTCTGGCCGCCGGCCACGTAGGCGTAGGCGTTGGACTCGAAGGTGAGGCCGATCGCGTACTCGCCCTGCGCGACCGAGCTCAGCACGGCGGAAGCGTTGCGCGACACGGTGACGTTCTTGGCGAGCGCCTTGAAGGCGTTGGCGTCGAGCACCTTGCTCGCACCAAAGAGCACCGTATACGCGGTGGAGGAGGCAGCCGGATCGGCGACGATGATCTTGCCTTTCCAGCGCGGGTCGGCCAGCTCCTTCCAGGTCGCCGGCGCCGGCAGCCCGGCAAGCTGCTTGGTGTTCACCATCACCACCACCACGTGGATGTTGCAGCCGGTCCACAGGTGGTTGGGCTCGATCAGGTTGGCCGGAATCGCCTTGGCTTCGGGTGACGTGTACGGCGCGAAGTTGCCCTTGAAGCCTCCCAGCACGTTGGGGCTCGAGCTCCAGAAGATGTCGGCCTTGGGTGCGGCGGCCTCCGCCTCGATGCGCTTGAGCAGCGTGGCGCTGCCGCCGGTGACGGCGCCGACCTTGACCTGCGGCAACTGCTTCCGGGCGAGCTCGGTGAGGGTCGCCACCGCCTCGGCGTTGTTGCTGGTGTACAGGCTCACGGCGCCGCTCGGCTGCTGCGACCACGCGCTCGCGGCGGTGAGGCACAACGTACCGGCGGCGAGCAGGGCGGACAGGATCTTCATGCGCATGACGTTCTCCTCGTTGAATGGGACACTATCGTGACTGGAACAGGTCGAGCTTGAACCACCGGGTTGCGATCAGGATCGGCGCCAGGATCATGATCACCAGCGCGAGCCCGTACGCGGATGCACGCCCGGCGAGGCCCGTGTCGATCAGGCGGAAGATCTGGATCGGCGCGGTCTCGAGTCCGGCCGAGTAGACCACGACCGACGCGCTCAGCTCCGCCACCGTCGTGGTCCAGGTGACCACCGCCGCGGCGGCGATCGCGGGGACCATGATCGGCAGCACCACCTTGAAGAAGCTGCGCACCGGCGGCACGCCGAGGCTGATCGACGCCTCCTCGATCGACGACGGGATGTTGTACAGCGTGGACGAGGCGTTGCGCACGCCGAACGGCATGCGCCGGATCACGTAGGCGGTGACGATGATCGCCGCGGTGCCGGTCATGGCGAGAACGCCCGTGTTGAATGTCATCACCAGCCCGATGCCGAGCACGGTGCCGGAGATGGCGAGCGGCAGCATCGACAGGTAGTCGATCGCCGGCGTGAGCAGGTTCTTCTTCTTGACTACGAGGTAGCTCGCCACCACGGCGAACGCGATGCCGATCGTGGTGGCGGTGGCCGCGAACGTGAGCGAGTTGATGAGCGGGCCGGGATCGGTCACGAACATGCGCTCGATGCTGCCGAGCGAGAACTTGCCCCAGTGCATGACCGGCCCGCGCGACAGGGTGAACGCGCCGACGACCAGCGTCAACAGCGGCAGGATCGACACCAGCACGACGAGGAAGATGCCGCCCGCCAGCAGTACCGAGCGCAGGCCCGCGATCCGGCCCGGCCGCGCCGTGCGGCCCTGCGTGATCTCGTAGCGCTTGCGGCCGACGACGAAGCGCTGCACGAACAGCGTGGCGGCGACGATGGCGATCGACACGCTGGCCAGCGTGCTCTGCATCGCCGGATCGCTGCCCATTTCCGCATTGAAGGTGAGGTAGGTCAGGACCGACAGGAGCTGCACCTGGTGGCCGAGCAGGGTGGCCACGGCGAAGTTGCCGACCACCAGCGTGAAGACCAGGAGCGACGAGGCGAGGATCGCCGGCATCACCACCGGGATCATGACGCGCAGGGTCGATTCGCCCGGCGACGTGCCGAGGCTTTGCGCCGCTTCCTCGAGCTGCGCGTCGAAGCCCTTGATGGCGGCCAGCGTGCCCATGTACACGTAGGTGTAGTAGATGAACGTCATCACCACGATGAGCCCCGGCCAGCCGTAGAAGCTCGGCAGGTCGATGCCGGCCGCGGACAGGGTCCGGGTGAGGATGCCGTTGTTGCCGAGTAGCATGAGCCACGTCTGCGCGGCGATGACCTCGGGCACGATCAGCGTCGTGAGCGGCAGGATCGTGATCAGCCCCTTCAGGCGGAACTCGAAGCGCGCCGTCACGAAGGCGAGCGTCACGCCGATCGCCGTTGCCAATGCGGTCACCACCACGCCGAGGACGAGCGTATTGGTGACCGCCCTGACGTACTTGGCATCGGCGAACAAGCGCGCCCAGCCGGTCTGGCCCGCCGCCCGGTCCACCGCGAAGCTCGCCGCCAGGATGTTGAACAGCGGCCACACCAGGAACACGACCAGCAGCGCGAGCGCCACGAACGACAGCATCACCCACACCGACGGCAGGCGGTTTGTCGTCATGGGGCCACCATGATCGTCACCGCCGGATCGAACAGGACCCGCACATTGTCGCGTTCGGCGTGCAGCGGCTCCCGGCCGTGCGCATCGACGGCGATGAGCTGGCCGCCCGCCAGGCGCACGCGGTAGGTCACCTTGTTGCCGAGATAGCGCCGCCGCTCGATCGTGCCCGGCACCGCGTTGGCGGCAGCGCCGCTCGCGGCGTGCAGCCGCAGATCCTCGGGACGCGCGGCCACGCACGCCTTGCCGGGGGTGCTGCGGCCGCTGGCCGTGACGTCGATCTCGTGGCCCTGTGCGCGCACCCGCGCCGTGCCAGGCCCGGTGCCCTCGCCGACGACGTCGACTTCGATCAAGTTCGCCGCGCCGATGAAGTCCGCGACGTACGCCGTCGCCGGGGCGCCGTAGATTTCCATCGGCGTGCCGAGCTGCTCGATGCGGCCCTTGTTCATGAGCGCGATCCGATCCGACACCGCCAGCGCCTCCTCCTGGTCGTGGGTGACGAACACCGTCGTGATCCCCACCTCGCGCTGCAGGTCGGCGATCGACTCGCGGATCTGCACCCGCAGCTTGGCGTCGAGGTTCGACAGCGGCTCGTCCATCAGGAGCACCCGCGGTTCGACGACCAGTGCGCGCGCCAGCGCCACGCGCTGCCGCTGGCCGCCGGACAGCGCGGCCGGAAAGCGGTCGCCGAACGCGGCCATGCCGACCCGCTCCAAGTAACGGCGCACGCGCTCGTCGATCGCGCGGGTGTGGACCTTGCGCGCGCGCAGGCCGTAGGCGACGTTGTCGAACACCGACTTGTCGGGGAACAGCGCGTAGTCCTGGAACACCATGCCGATGCCGCGCTTGTAGGCAGGCACGCGGGTCACGTCGGCGCCGTCGAAGCGCAGGCTGCCGCCCGAGGGCTGCGCGAAGCCGGCGATCGTGCGCAGCAGTGTCGTCTTGCCGCAGCCGCTCGGACCGAGGAGCGTGAAAAAGCAGCCAGGGGGTATCTCCACCGACAGGTCCGCGATCACCGGAGTCCCCCCGTAGGAAACCGTCAGACGGTCGATGTCGATCCGGGTCATGACATGCTCCGTATCAGCGCGAGCGCCGCGGCATGGCGGCGCGAGTCCCCCGCGGCAAGTACCCGCGACCCGCTGCGCAGCGTGAGCGGCGCGCCTTCCCAGTCCGTGATCATGCCGCCCGCCCCTTCGACGATGGGCACGAAGGCCGCGTAGTCGTGGACCTTGAGTCCCGCGTCGAGCGCCACGTCGATGCGTCCGGACGCGAGGTTCGCGTAGCTCAAGGCCGCGCCGCCGTAGACGCGCCACGCGGTCGCCGCGGTGAATGCGTCGAGCACGCGGCGCTCGTCCGCGGCGAAGAAGTCGGGACTGCTGGAGGACTGGAT
>JADLEZ010000326.1 GCA_020845855.1 Burkholderiales bacterium | reverse complement strand
GGCGAGCTTGTCCTGCGCGTACGCGTGCGCGGTGTCGCGCACCATGCGCTCTTCTTCCGTGAGCTGCTGCTCGAGATGCAGCGGGTCGTCCCACTTGAACTCGGGACGAGTGCTGTGCGAGGCGCGGTCGGGGGCGTTCATGGAAGGGCGCGCGCGGGTGAGTTTCGCTCGATCCAGTTGGCGAAAGTCTCCAGATACTTCTTCAAGAACGTTCGCGTCGAGTCGTTCGCGAGCTTTCCCTGCTCGTCGAACAGCCCGGCGGCGGCGCCGATGTACGCCTCGGGCTGCTGCAACGCGGGCATGTCGAGAAACACGAACGATTGGCGCAGATGGTGGTTGGCGCCGTAGCCGCCGATCGCGCCCGGCGAGACGCTGATCACGCCGCAGGGCTTGCCGCTCCAGACGCTCTGACCGGAAGGCCGCGAGCCGACATCGATCGCATTCTTCAGTACACCGGGGACCGATCGGTTGTATTCGGGCGTCACGAACAGCACGGCGTCCGCCCGCTTGATGCGCTGGCGGAACGTTGCCCACGCCTGCGGCAAGTCCGTCTCGACGTCCTGATTGTAGAGCGGCAGTTGTCCGATCTCGACGATTTCCAGGGTCATCGATGCGGGAGTCAGCTCCCGCAGGTTGTTGGCCATCTTGCGATTGAGCGACTCCTTGCGGAGACTGCCGACCAACACTGCGACGTCGCGGGGAGTGGTCATCATCATCCTTTCACATGGTCGAAACTTGCTGGAACCCGGCCGGGAAGAACATCATCAGCGCAGCCGAGCTACGCCGGTTCATGCACTCGTGCCCCCGAGCGACTTCCCGCCATCGACGAACAGAATCTGGCCCGTGATGAAGTCGGTGGCCGGCGAGACCAGGAACGCCACGGCGTTGGCGACGTCTTCCGGCCGACCGGCCGCGCCCGTCGGCTGCAACGCGAGCTGCGCCGCACGGCGCTCGGGTGAAAGCACCTGCAGCAAGGGCGTGTCGATCAGGCCGGGCGCGATCGCATTGACCAATATGCCTTTGCTCGCGAGCTCCATGGCGGCGGCACGCGTGTAACTCACCACCGCACCTTTCGATGCGACGTAATGCGGATGGCTCTTCGCTCCGAGGTAAGCGCGCGACGCGATGTTGACGATCTTGGAGCCGGGCGCCATCGCACGGGCCGCCTCCTGGGTCAGCACGGCGAGCGCGACGAGATTGATCTCGTAGTGCCGGCGGAAGTCATCGGTGCTTGCCTCGAAGAAGCTTCGGTCGTCGAAGATACCCGCGTTGTTTACCAGCGCGGTGAGCGGCGACAGCGCCCGGATGGTCGCCCGTGACGCGCTTTCGTCGGTGAGATCGATGGCCCGGAAGTCGACGTCGAGGCCGCGTGCGCGCAGCGCCTCGGCTTCCGAGCGTCCCAGCGCCTCGTTCCGGTCCAGGATGACGACGTCGAACCCGTCGCTCGCCAGGCGTTCTACGATCGCGCGGCCGATGCCGCTGGCGCCGCCGGTCACCGCGGCGCGTCCGTATCCGCGGGAGGCGCTCATCGGGATGCTCCATGCGAGCGGGTGGCGCTGGCGCGCGTACTTGTCATGGCAGCAGCGAATGTCGTCTTCACTTGCGAGTCTCCCGTTGCTCGCGGTCTTCGCCCAGGATCTTCGACGCCGCCTCAGCGGCGGCCGAATGCGGGTCCACCGCTCGCGAGGCGACCGCCTTCGCGAATTCGTCGTAGCACGACATGCGGACCAGGCGTGCGCGGCCGCGTTCGTACAGCGCATCGCGCAGGTGTTCGAGAAACCGCCGCTCGAGGCGGTGGTTCTCGCGCTCCGCCCAGGCGCCGGCGCGCTCCATTTCCCGGTGGCGGTCGATGGCGGCCACCAGTTGGTCGATGCCGCTCCCGCGCGACGCGTCGGTCTTGACGATCTCCGGAGACGGCATGCCCTCGCGTGGCGCGCGCGCATGCAGCATGGCCGAAAGCTGGCGCACCAGCGTGTCCGCGCCGTCGAGGTCGGCCTTGTTCACGACGAAGACGTTGGCGATTTCCAGGATACCGGCCTTGATCGCCTGAATGTCATCGCCGAGGCCCGGCACCTGGATGACGACCGTGGTATGCGCCATGCGCATCACGTCGAGCTCGTCCTGGCCGACGCCGACGGTTTCGATGATGATCACGTCCTTGCCCGATGCGTCCATCACGTCGACGATGTCGCCGGTGGACCGCGAGAGACCGCCGAGGTGGCCGCGGGTGGCGAGGCTGCGCACGAAAACGCCGGAATCGGTGCTGTGCCGCTGCATGCGAATTCGATCGCCGAGGATCGCGCCGCCGCCGAACGGACTCGATGGATCGATGGCCACGACGCCGACGGTCTTGCCCTGCTCGCGATAGGCGGCGACCAGCTGATCGGTGAGCGTCGACTTGCCGGCGCCCGGTGCGCCGGTGATGCCGATCAGGTGGGCGCGCCCCGTGTACGGGAAAAGGGCACGAAGACAGTCGCGCGCGCCCGGAATCTCGTCGTCGAGGTCGCGCATCAGCCGCGCGGCCGGGCCAACCTCGCCGCGACGGACGGCTTCGGCCATCGTTGCCGCCTCGCTCTGGCCGGCAATTGCCTCGGCCGATGATTTCGCTTTCATGGCTGGACGAACTGATACGACGCGCGATCGCCCGCGAGCATCCTCGCGGCCAGCTTCACCGGCATTCCCACGTGCGGCCCCGCCTGCGCGAGCTCGCGGGAGAGTTGCCCGAACACCGTGACGCCGATGGGGAAGCGTGCGACAGCGAGCACATAGGGAAGCTCCGCCTCGAATCCGGCGGGCGCGTACTCCACTCGGGTGTAGGTCAGCAGCCGGCCGACCTCGTCGACCGCGACCCACTCGAATCCGGTGCTCCCGCACTTCGCACAGCCGCTTCGTGGCGGGAAGGCGACGTGCCCACAATCGCGGCAGCGTGAGGCCATCACGTTACCTTGGCGCAAATGAGACGCGAACTCGCCGACCTGCGAGTCGGGCACGAAACTGCGCACGCCGAAGTCGGCAAAACTCATTGGACTACCCTCCGCGCTACGCGCTGCGGGGCTAATTCGCGCTCGGGGCGGCCCTTCGCGCTCATTGCCGGTCGCTCCCGAGGATGGTGACGAACGCATAGATGCCGGGTCCGCCGAGATTGTGGACGAGACCGATGCGCGCACCCTCGACTTGTGTCGCGCCGCATTCGCCGCGAAGCTGGCGTACGATCGTACGCAGCTGGCTCAAGCCGGTCGCGCCAACCGGGTGGCCCTTGCCGAGAAGCCCGCCGTCCACGTTCACGGGAATGCGGCCGCCGAGCCGTGTCTGGCCCTCGCGCAGCAAGCGCACGCCGTTCCCGGGAGGCGCGAAGCCCAAGTCCTCGGTGGCGATGATCTCGGTGATGGTGAAGCAGTCGTGGACCTCGGCGACGTCGATGTCGCCGGGTCCGATGCCCGCCATGCGATACGCCTGCTCGGCGGCCACACGCGCGCTGGTGAGACTGGTGTAGGAGTCGCGATTGGACAGCGTCGCCGAGTCCGAGGCGGCGCCAAGCCCGAGTATCCACACCGGATCGGTGGCAAGCCGCTCCGCGGCCGCGCGGCTGGCGACGATCAGCGCGGCTGCGCCGTCGGCGTTGGCGCAGCAGTCGAGCATCTTGAGCGGCGACACCACTGGCGCCGACGCGAGGATGTCTTCGGCGGCGAAGCGCTTGCGGTAGGCGGCGTGCTCGTTCTGCTCGGCATAGAGGCCGCTTTTCACGCGCACCTCGGCCAGGTCGGCCTCGGAGGTGCCGTATGCGTCCATATGGGCGCACGCGAACAGCGCGAACCCGGCCGGCTGGGTCAGTCCGAACGGCGACTCCCACATCACGTCGCCGCTTCGGCCCATGCGCTCGGCGACCTCCGCCGACGAGAGCTCCGACATCTTCTGGAACCCGACGACCGCGACGACCTCGTGCAATCCTCCGCGGATCAGCCCGTAGGCCGTGCGCAGGCCGCTCGAGCCGGACGAGCACAGGCTTTCCACGTTGAACACCGGACGCCCCGAAAGGCCGAGGCTCTCGGCGACGACCCCTCCTGGGCTGCGTTGACGATCGTACTCGGGCGCCGAACAGACGACGAGCGCGTCGACCGCCGTGGCCGGTACGCCGGATCCGTGCAGCGCATCGCGCCAGGCGCCGAAACACAGCTCCCCCAAACTGCTCGAGCTGCGGCGCGCGAAGGGCGTCTGGCCGGCGGCGATGATGGCGACTTCTTTTTGCATCGATGTTCCTGGATTCGGTAATTGTGCGCTAGGGCGGCGGCGCCATGCCGATGCGCTCGCCGGCGGCGTCGTATTGGTACCAGCCGCGACCCGTCTTGCGGCCGAGATGGCCGGCCTCCACCTGGCGGCGCAGCAGGTCCGGCGGCCGGAACTTGTCGTCGCCAGATTCCGCATGCAGCGAGCACAGCGCGTAGTATCCGGTGTCGAGACCGACCATGTCGGCCGTTTCGAAGGGACCCATCGGCCGGCCGAAGCCCAGGCGCATCGCCTTGTCGATGTCCTCGACGGACGCCACACCCAGTTCGACCAGCCGGATCGCCTCGACGGTGCTCGGCAGGTTCACCCGGTTGAAGACGAAGCCCGGCAAGTCCTTGTGAACCGCGATCGGCTCCTTGCCGAGCGCGCGCACGAACGCGACCCCGCGCGCGAACGCGTCGTCCGACGTGGCCGCGGTGCGGATCACTTCCGCGACCGGCATCAGCGGCACCGGACTGGTGAAGTGCATGCCCAGACAGCGATCCGGATGGCTGGTTGCCGCGGCCAGGCGCGAAATCGGGATCGTCGAGGTGTTGCTCGCGAGCAGCGCGGGAGCCGGCGCGAGCGCGTCCAGGCGACGGAAGATTTCCTGCTTGACGTCGAGCTTTTCCACCACACTTTCGACATAGATGCCAGCGCCGGCGCAGCGCTCGAACTCCGTCACCGGCTCGATCCGCGCGACGACGGCCGCGGGTGGATCGGCAACCCGGCCCTTGGCGTGCAGCTTGGCGACCGACGCGCCGATGCGGGCAAGCGCGCTCTCGACTTCCTCGCGGCTCATTCCCCACAGCCGAACGCGGCAGCCCGCCTGCGCCGCGCACTGTGCGATGCCATGCCCCATGAGCCCGGCGCCGATCACCACCACGTCCGTATCGACGACCGACATTTCAGCGCCCTTCGTTCAGCCGCAGCAGGATCTGCGCCTCGAGCTGCTTGCGGTCGACCTTGCCGTTGGGAAGCAGCGGGAACTCAGGAACGTTCTCGACGCGCTCGGGAACCTTGTACTTCGCGAACTGGCGGCCGACCAGAAACTCGAAGCAGTCTTCGACCGTCAACGCCTGCCCGGACCGCGGCACGACGAACGCGCAGGCCTTCTCGCCAAGAACCGGATCCGGCATCTTGACCACCGCGACGTCGAGCACCTTCGGGTGGCTGATCAGCGCGTCCTCGACTTCGCGCGGGCTGATGTTCTGGCCGCCGCGGATGATGATGTTCTTCTTGCGGCCGACGATGCGCAGGTACCCCTCGGCGTCGAGCACGCCCAAGTCGCCGCTGCGGAACCACCCTTCGGCATCGAACGAATGGTCGGGGTCGTTGAGGAGTCCCACCGCGCAATTCGGCCCGCGATAGACGACCTCGCCGATCTCGTTGGCGGGCAGGGTCGCGCCGTTGTCGCCCACGATCTTGAGCTCCATGCCGGCGCACGGCTTGCCGACGGTGTTGAAGACCTTCTCGGGGGGGTCGTCGTAGATCGTATGCACCGGCGTGCCGCCGTCGAGCGCTCCGTACGCCTCCATGAGGTGGCATCCGATCCGGCGCGCGAATTCGACGGCCGCGTCGGGAGCGAGCGGCGCACCGGCGTGATAGAACAGCCGTAGCGAGGAAAGATCGACCTTGCCGACCTTCGGACTGTTCATCATCTTGATCATGTGCGTCGGCACGCCGACGGCGACGGTGACACGCTCGCGCTCGATCAGCTCGAGTGCCGCATCGGCGTCGAAGCGATCGAGCAGCACGTTGCGGCAGCCGGCGATCAGCGCCGCGACCAGCGCCACCGAATACCCGGTGCCCTGATTGATCGGCGCCACGGCGAGCACCACATCGTCGGGGCCCAAGCGCGCGCGCTCGACGATGTGGTGACCGAGCGTAAGGAAGACATTGGGGGTCCGCAGCACGAACTTGGGCTCGCCGGTGCTGCCGGACGTCGACATCAGGATATCGATGTCATTGGCGCTCGGGTGGTAGCCCAAGAGCCGTCCCGGGGGCGAGCGGGTTTCCACGGGGTCCGCGAGCATGTCGTCGAGCCACCCCATGCCTTCTACCCGCGGCCCTCCCATCGCGATCCAGTGCCGTACTTCGGGGAGGCGGGGGCGCAGGGTTCGCGCCATCTCGACGTAATCGAACCCGTGGAACTCCGTGCAAAAGAAGAACGCGACGGCGTTCGACCGGCGCAGCGCTCCCTCGATCTCGTGCTCGCGAACGCTGAAGATCTGCGGCACCGGGATCGCGCCCATCTTGGCGCAGGCGAGGCGGACGTAGAAGTACTCGACCCAATTGGGCGTCTGCAGGACGACGCGGTCGCCGGGACGGATCCCGAGGTCGATCATCGCCAACGCGATACGGTCGGTCGCGAGCTTCAGCTCGCGGAACGTCACTCTCCGGCGAGGGTCGACGACCGCCTCGTGGTCCGGACGGTACGCGGCGTGATGATCGAGATGGTCGGCGAGGGTCATCGAGCCCCAGTATCCCGCCTCGGTGTAGCGGGCGATCATCTCTTCGGTGAGGAGTGATGGAATGGGCATGGTCGGGATCAGTGGGATCAGAACTTGAACACGGCGCGCGCACTGCCCTCTAGGAGTTGCGCCTGCGCCTCGGGTTTGAGCTCGAGCTTGCGGATCTGCTCGAGCGAGTCCGCCCATTCGAGCACCGGGAAGTCGGAGCCGTACATCACCTTGCCGATGCCGCGGCGCGTGTTGAGGAACGACACGAGCTCGCGATTCCAGTAGCGCGGCGCGTGGGCGGTCGTCGCGATGTAGACGTTAGGGTGCTTCCACGCGACCGCGATCAGCTCCTCGACCCACGGCCAGCCGGTGTGGGCGGCGACGATCCGCAGCTCCGGAAAATCGAGGGCGATGGTGTCGAGCAGGAGCGGTCGCCCCGTCTCGCTCGGCATCGCCTCCGCCGAGTGGCCGATCTGCATGACCACGGGAACGTCGAGCTCCACGCACTTCGTGTAGAAGGGGTAGTAGCGCCGGTGGTCGACCGGCAGCTCGAAGCCGTACGGGTGAATATGCGCTCCGACGAATCCCAGTTCGCGAACCGCGCGCTCGAGCGCACGCACGCCGGCCATCCTGCTGTACGGATTGATCCCGTACAGACCGTGCAGGCGGTCGGGGTGGCCGTGGATGATCGCGTGGATCTCGTCGGGCTCGAACGCCCACTGCATCCGCTGGTGCACGAACGAGCGGATCTGCAGCGACGGGATCAACACCCTCGCGATACCGTGCCGATCCATGTCGGCGACGAACTCCTCGGGCGATCTTCCCTTGACCCGCGCGCCAAGCCCCCACCACTCGATCACGCGCCGCTGCTCCTCGTCGTCGACGTAGCAGCGCTTCATCAGCTCCGGGGTGAAGGGCTGATGCCAGATATCGATCACGCCGGCCACGAACGTGCCTCCCGCGAGCGCGCGATCGAGCGGACCGCCGCGACGGTCTCCGCGAGCGGCATGTCCTGGTCGAACACTTCGGCGGCACCGAGTTCCTTCAGCCGCTGCCGTTCGTCCTCCTCGGGGATGAAGCCGCCGACCACCACCTTCTTGTCGGCTGCGCCCTGTGTACGCAGCGCCGAGATCAACTCGGGCACGATCGACATGTGCGCTCCGGAAAGAATGCTGACGCCCACGACGTCGACATCCTCCTGAACCGCGGTCGCTACGATCTCCGCCACGCTGCGATGCAGCCCCGTGTAGATCACCTCGACTCCGGCGTCCTTGAGCGCCTGCGCCAGGATCTTGACGCCGCGGTCATGGCCGTCGAGACCTGCCTTGCCCAGCAGCACCCGGATGATCCGCTGCCCGTCACTCATGCGAGTCCTCCCACTTGTACGAGACGCCGACGATGGAGCCTGCGTTTGTCTTGGCGTCCAAGGTGCTATATGTATACATAAACCGGCAAAAAGTCAATACGCCTCGGCGCTTTCTGTTGACTTTGAGCCGATTTGTATCCATAATTCGAGTTGAACATCCGTCCCGGCGAAGTGAGAACGTTTATGGCAGGCCCTATCCGCAGCCTTTGGCGGGGCGTCGCAAGCCAGCGCTACGGCGCCAACCCACAAGCGCGGCGCACGCAGCCGCCCGCTCCGCGGTGACGATCCCGGACGACGTGTTCGATGCAGTGATGCGCGAGCACGACGCGCTGCCGCCCAATGAAGGCGAGGACAAGGTCGTACCGCTGGCGAACGCCGTTGCCACGTGCGTCCGGCCGGGCATCGCGCTCTACTTGGGATTCGTCCACGCCCGCGCCCATGCTGCCGGTTTCGAGATCATCCGCCAGTTCGCTGATCGCGATCCGCGATTTCACCTGATCACCGCGGGGGTGCTCGAGCTGGGCCTTGCCATGGTGCATCGGCGCATGGTCGAGCGCGTCACCGCGGCGTACGCCGGCAACACCTATCCCTTGCCGAGTCCGAATCGCATCTTCCGGGAGGCGGTCGCCGACGGCCGCCTGACGGTCGAGGAATCCACCAACCTCACCGTCACGCTGCGATTGATGGCGGGTGCGCTGGGTCTGCCGTTCATGCCCACGCGCTCGGTGACCGGAACCGGGCTCGCGACGCCCGCCAACGGATATCGCGAGATTGCCGACCCGTTCGACCCCGAGCAGCGTATCGGCGTGCTCGGGGCGCTGCGTCCCGACCTCGCGCTGATCCATGCCTACGCCGCCGATCGTGCCGGCAACGCGCTGCTGCTCGCGCCGTACGGCGAGGAGGCGTGGGGGGCGCTCGCCAGCCGCGAAGGCGTGCTGCTTACGGTCGAGAAACTGGTGTCGACCGAATTCATCCGGCAACACGCGCATCTGGTCCGCATTCCCGCGCACATCGTGCGCAGCGTGTCGATTGCCCCCTTCGGCGCGCATCCGCAGCCGATGACCGCGTTCGGCCTGCCGGGACACTCGGGCTACGGCGAGGATTACGAGTTCCGCCGGGCTTTCCAGCAGGCGTCGCGTACCGACGCGACCATGGACGCCTGGATCGACGAGTGGGTGCAGGGCTGCGCCGACCACGAGCGCTACCTCGCGCGGCTTGGCAGCGATCGGCTCAACGCGCTGCGCGGCACTCTCACCGAGGACGCGTGGCGCTTGCGCCTGGCGGGCGCGCTCGCGGGCGTGGATCGGGACACGAAACCGACCGCCGCGGAGACGATGATCGTGCTCACCGCGCGCGAGATCGTGCGCAAGGTGAGGGCGCAGCGCTACACCACCGTGCTGGCCGGCGCCGGAGTCGCGAACCTCGCGGCCTGGCTGGCGGTTTCCGAGCTCAAGCGCGCCGGGATCGACGTCGAGCTGATGGCCGAGGCGGGCTTTTTCGGCTACTCGCCGCGGCTCGGCGATCCGTACGTGTTCGCGGTGGCCAACATGTTCTCGAACAAGATGCACTCCGGCTTCGCCGGCATTCTCGGTACGCTGGCCGGCGGCCCGGACAACCGCTGCTTGGCGGTGGTCGGCGCGGGGCAGGTCGACTGCAACGGCAACGTCAACTCCACGCGCCAGGCGGACGGCAGCTATCTGGTGGGGTCGGGGGGAGCGAACGACCTCGGCAACACCGCTCGCGAAGTGCTGGTCCTTTGCGCCGCTTCGCCGCATCGGCTGGTAGCCAAGGTAGACTACGTGACCACGTCGGGAGCGCGCACGATGACGCTCGTCACGCCGCTTGGCACGTTCGAGAAAGCCGATCCGGCGTCGACGTTCCGGCTTACCGCGCTCGCTCCAGCCGTCGACGGAAAATCGGCCGCGACCCGCGTCGACGAAGCCGCTCGCGCCTGCGCCTGGCCGCTGCAAGTCGTCCCCGACGTCACCGAGCACGGTGCAATCGAGATGCGCGAGCTCGCCACACTGCGTCTGTTCGATCCCGAGCGCATTTTCACACGCTGATCTTTCTCAACGAGGACTGCCCAATGCCGTACGACACCGACGCCTTCGACGCCGAGCTCGCTGCCTGGGAGCGCCGGCACGCCGAGGAATTCGCGCAGGAGCGCAAGACCGAGTTCGCCTCGGACTCGGGAATTCCGTATCAGCGGCTGTACACGCCCGCGGACCTTCGCCGCATCGGCTTCGATTACGGCAAGAGCTTGGGCTTTCCCGGCGAGGCGCCGTTCACCCGCGGCATCAGCGCGTCGATGTACCGGCGTGAGCACTATCTTGCCGCGCAGTATCTCGGATTCTCCACACCCGAAGAGACCAACGCCTTGTTCAAGTCGCTGCAGGCGAAGGGAAGCAAGGCGCTGCACCTCGCGTTCGACCTGCCGACGATCCAGGGCTACGACTGCGACCATCCGCTCGCCCGCTCCGACGTCGGCAAGACGGGACTTTCGCTGTCTACTCTCGACGATCTCGCCGCGGTGCTCGACGGCATCGACATCAGCAAGATTTCGGTTGCGTGGGTAAACAACCCGCTCGCGGTCGTGTGGGTGGCGATGATGTGCGTGCTCGCCGAACGGCAGGGCGTGAAATGGGAAGACACGCTGGGCTTCTTTCAGAACGACATCATCAAGGGCTTTCTCACCGACAGCCAGTTCATCTACCCGCCGGACGCGTCGGTGCGGCTCGCAACCGACGTGATCACCTTCGGCATCCGCCACATGCCGAAAGCCCGCGTCACCAACCTGTGCTGCCTGCAATACGAGGAATCGGC
>JADLEZ010000325.1 GCA_020845855.1 Burkholderiales bacterium | reverse complement strand
TGCGGGGAGAGGGCTGGGGTGAGGGGCTGGCGGCCTGGTCACGTCGATCGCTTTCGTCCAGCCCTCTCCCCGCTTGCGGGGAGAGGGCTGGGGTGGGGGGCCGGCGGCCTGGTCACGTCGATCGCTTTCGTCCCTCCCTCTCCCCGCAAGCGGGGAGAGGGCTGGGGTGAGGGGCTGGCGGCTACTTCACGAGGGGGCACCCGCCTTCCGCCAGCGGGCGGAAGGCCTGGTCGGCGGGAATCGTGGCGCGGACCTTGTAGTAATCCCACGGCGCCTTCGACTCGCCCGGCTTCTTCACCTCCATGAGATACGCCGGATGGATCTTGCGGCCGTCGGCGCGGATGACGCCCTTGCCGAACAGGGGATCGTCGGTCGGCAGCTCCTTCATCTTGGCCACGACCTTGGCGCCATCATCGCTCTTGAGGGCCTCCACGGCCTTCAGGTAGTGCAGGACCGCCGCATACACCCCGGCGTGCACCATCGTCGGATGGATGCCCTTGTCCCGGGGGGCGAAACGCTTCGCGAAACCGCGCGTCTGGTCGTTGTGATCCCAGTAGAACGTGTTGGTGATGATCAGCCCTTGCGCCGTAGGCAGGCCAAGCGCGTGGACGTCGGTCAGGAACACGAGGAGGCCAGCCAAGTTCTGGCCGCCCTTGACGATGCCGAACTCGGCCGCCTGCTTGATCGAGTTGGTGGTGTCGCCCCCCGCGTTGGCAAGCCCGATGATCTTCGCCTTCGACGACTGCGCCTGCAGCAGGAACGAGCTGAAGTCCTGGGTGTTGAGCGGCACGCGCACCTTGCCCAGCACCTTACCGCCGTTCTTCAGCACGACCGCCTCGGTGTCGCGCTCCAGCGCGTGGCCGAACGCGTAGTCCGCGGTGATGAAGAACCAGGTGTCGCCGCCGGTCCGCACGATCGCGCCGCCGGTGCCGTTGGCGAGCATCCAGGTGTCGTACGTCCAGTGCACGGTGTTGGGCGAGCAGGCCTTGCCGGTAAGGTCGGAGCTCGCGGGCCCCGATGCCAGGAACGTCTTGTTCTTGTCGCGCGTAATCTGATTCACCGCGAGGGCCACGCCCGAGTTGGGTACGTCGACGATCACGTCGACCTTGTCCACGTCGTACCACTGGCGCGCGATTGCCGAACCCACGTCCGGCTTGTTCTGGTGGTCGGCCGAGACGAACTCGACCTTGTACCCGCGCTTCTCGATGCCCGAGTCCTCGACCGCCATGCGCGCGGCCACGACCGAGCCGGCGCCAGCGAGGTCCGTGTACAGGCTGGACATGTCCGACAGCACGCCGATCTTGATCATGTTGTCGGAAATCTGCGCGTGCGCGGTTGACAGCGATAGCCCGGCCGCGATGGCCACGGCGACCATGGTGCGTTTCATTGCATTCATTGCCTGACTCCTCTAAAGGGTTGCCCCGTTCCCGCTACACGCCCAGGTAGTCGTGCAGCTTGTCCATGTTCGCGGGCAGATCCGCGTTGGCGATCATGTCCGCCACGCGACCGTGCTCGATCACGTAGTGCCGGTCCGCCACCGTGGCGGCGAACCGGAAGTTCTGCTCCACCAGAAGAATGGTGAAGCCCTGCTTCTTGAGCTCGGCGATGGTGCGGCCGATCTGCTGCACGATCACCGGCGCGAGCCCTTCCGTCGGCTCGTCGAGCAGCAGCAGCCGGGCGCCGGTGCGCAGGATGCGGCCGATGGCGAGCATCTGCTGCTCCCCGCCCGAGAGCTTGGTGCCCTGGCTCGTGCGCCGCTCCTCGAGATTCGGGAAGAGCTCGTAGACCCGCTCGACCGTGAGGCCGCCCTCACGCACCACCGGCGGCAGCATCAGGTTCTCGAACACGTTGAGGCTCGCGAAGATGCCGCGTTCCTCCGGGCAATACGCGATGCCCTGGCGCGCGATGCGGTTCGACGGCAGCTTCACCGTCTCGGCGCCCTCGAACACGATCGAGCCCTCGCGCCGCGGCACGATGCCCATGATCGCGCGCAGCGTGGTGGTCTTGCCGGCGCCGTTGCGGCCCAGCAGCGTGACCACCTCGCCGCTGCGCACGTCGAAGTCCACCCCGTGCAGGACGTGCGACTCGCCGTACCAGGCGTTGAGCCCGCGCACCGCCAGCATCGTCGCCGCCTCAGGCATGCCCCGCTCCCAGGTACGCCTGCACGACGTCGGGGTTCTTCGACACCGCGGCGTAATCGCCCTGCGCAAGGATCTCGCCGCGCGCGAGCACGGTGATGTGGTCGGACAGCGTCGACACCACCGACAGGTTGTGCTCCACCATCAGCACCGTACGGTTGGCGGCCACGCGACGGATCAACGCGCTGATCCGCTCGACGTCCTCGTGCGCCATGCCCGCGGTCGGCTCGTCGAGCAGCATCATCTCCGGATCGAGTGCCAGCGTGGTTGCGATCTCCAGCGCGCGCTTGCGGCCGTACGGCAGCTCGACCGCAGGCGTGCGCGCGAACTCCGACAAGCCCACCGCCTCGATCAGCTCCAGCGCGCGCGCGTCCAGGGCCGAGAGCGACTCGGACGAACGCCAGAAGTCGAACGAATGCCCGCGCTTGCGTTGCAGGGCGATGCGCACGTTCTCGAGCACGGTCAGGTGCGGAAACACCGCGGAGATCTGGAACGAGCGCACGAGGCCCATGCGCGCGATCGTGGCGGGCCGCGAGCCGGTGATCTCGCGGCCGTTGAAGAAGATCTGTCCGCGGGTCGGCACCAGGAAATGGGTGAGGAGGTTGAAGCAGGTGGTCTTGCCGGCGCCGTTGGGACCGATGAGCGCGTGAATGGCCCCGCGGCGCACGCGCAAGCTCACGTCGCGCACGGCGACGAAGCCCTTGAATTCCTTGGTGAGCCCGCGCGTTTCGAGGATCGTGTCGTCGGCCATCGCCGCGGGAACCTGGGTTATTGGACTGGCTCGAAGGGCGCGATTATGCTTGGCCGCCCGGCCCCGCGCAACGAACGCTTAACCTACGACCGCCACTGCGGCGGCCGCTTGCCCAGGAACGCGTCGATGCCTTCGGCGGCGTCGGGGTCCAGCATGTTGCAGGCCATGGTTTCCCCGGCGATGTCGTAGGCGCCGGCCAGCCCCTGCTCCACCTGCGCGTAGAACGTACGCTTGCCGAGCGCAACCGCGGCTGCGCTCTTGCGCGCGATCGCCTGCGCGAGACCCGCCACGGCGGCGTCGAGCTCGGATAGCGGTACCACGCGGTTGACGAGACCCCAATCCTGGGCGGTGCGCGCGTCGATCAAGTCGCCCGTGAACAGGAGCTCCATGGCCCGCTTGCGCGAGACGTTGCGCGCCACCCCCACCGCGGGTGTGGAGCAGAAGATGCCCGCGTTGATCCCCGACAACCCGAACTTGGCGTGGTCGGCGGCCACCGCGAGGTCGCACATGGACACGAGCTGGCAGCCGGCCGCGGCGGCAGGGCCCTGCACGCGCGCGATCACCGGCTGCGGAATCTGCGTGAGCCGCGTCATCATCCGCGTGCACGCGTCGAACAGGCCCCGCTGCCAGTCGTGGTCGATGTGCGCGCGCATCTCGGTGAGGTCGTGACCGGCGCAAAACGCGCGCCCCGACGCGGCGATCACCACCACCCGCACGCTGGCGTCGTCGGCCGCGGTGTCGAGTTCCGCGTGCAGCGCGGCGATCATCGCGGTCGACAGCGGGTTGAAGCGGTCGCCGCGATTGAGGGTCAGCGTGCGCACGCCGTCTTGGGTGCCGGTGAGGACGAAGGGCGCGAGCCCGGCTTCGAC